>MGPH01000052.1:0-29610 GCA_001797365.1 Deltaproteobacteria bacterium GWA2_45_12 | reverse complement strand
TCTTATTGCCGAACCCGAAAGGGCCAAAACCGTGCGCGAAAATGCATTGCTCATGAAAAAAGAGCTGGATGCGATGGGGTTTAAAACAGGGCGGGCCGATGCAGCCATTGTGCCGGTAATTATTGCCGATAACATCAAAACATTCATGGTCTGGAAGGAACTTTTGGATAATGGGGTTTATACCAACCCCGTTGTTCATCCGGCCGTGGCCAAGGGCGGAGAAATGTTGCGGACCAGCTATTTGGCCACCCATACAAAAGATCATATCTCCCGCGCCTTGGAAGTATTCCGCAAGGTGGGAAAAATGTTTGATGTTATCTAGGTTGTTTCGACAGGCTCCTATGTTCTCGCTGTGCGAGTAGGCAGGGTACTTTTTGTAAGGGCAATTCATGAATTGCCCTTACCCGGACATGGTGAGCCTAAGTCGAACCATGAACTGTGATCCAAATTCTTCCTGTTCAATCCAAAAAAGATTTCAAAAAATTCCTCCATTTCCCATGGCAGATTTATAAAAATGATCCAGTATGGGTGCCGCCTTTACTGGTTGAAGAAAAAAAGAAATTTTTTCAAAAAACGAATCCTTTTTTTGAGCATGGCCAAGCCCAGCTTTTTTTGGCCACCAAAAATGCGAGGATTGTCGGGCGTATTTCAGCGCACATCGATTTGTTGCACAACAAAACTCACAATGAAAAAACGGGATTTTTTGGTTTTTTTGAATGCATTAACGATGTTGTGGTTTCACGGGCTCTTTTGGATACGGCAGCGCAGTGGTTAAAAAACAAGGGCATGGACAAAATTCGCGGGCCTTTTAATTTTTCCATTAATGATGAAACCGGTTTTTTGGTTAAGGGTTTTGAATATGGCCCCTTTATTTTAACTCCTCATAACCCGGCCTATTATCCCGAGCTTGTTGTCGAGTCCGGTTTTTCAAAAATAAAAGATTTGTTCTGTTGGAAGTATGATTCCAAACGGCCAGTCCCGGAAGTCTCCCAACAAATTGCCGATGTGGTGCATGCTTATCCGGGCCTTGTTGTGCGGCATGTCGACATGAAAAACATGGAACGGGATGTGCGCATTATAATCGATGTGTTTAATTCGGCCTGGAGTAAAAACTGGGGATTTGTCCCTTTAACAGAAAGTGAAATCAAGAAAGCGGTCCAGGATTTTAAAATGATTTTGGAGCCCAGCATTGCCCTTATTGCTGAAGTGAATGGTGTCCCCGCCGCTATTTCTTTGGCTATTCCCAACATGAATGAGGCCATTAAAGATTTAAATGGACGCCTTTTCCCTTTTGGGATTTTCAAACTTTTGTATCGTCTGAAAATGAAAAAAATCTATTCATCCCGGCTTGTTTTATTGGGTATCAAAAAAGAATTTCGATCGGATGTGTTGGGCGCATTGTCGGTTTTGCTTTATACCGAAATGCACAAGAGCTCCCAAAAATTAAAACACTGGGGCGGTGAATTGGGATGGACCCTGGAAGATAATGAAAAAATCAATCGTGGCATCGCCATGATGGGAGGGGATTGTTATAAGATTTATCGGGTTTATGAAAAAAAATTGTAACGGGCGAACACAAGGTTCGCCCCTACCTTACTACAAACCCCCGTGAGGTAATCTTGTCCGGCATGCTTTTGTACTGATTGCTGTTGCAAAACTGGATTCGAACCGCCAGTTTCTGCTTGGGCCATTTTTTATTTTCAGGGATGTGCCAGTAAATAAATCGTGCATCGTTTCTTTTGTTGATCATCACACATTCGGGGATTTCATTTCTTAGGCTGGCCCTGCCAAAAGAGGGGATAAACTGCATCAGCGGTGTCCCGTGTTTTTGCGTCACCAAACCAAAAGTGGGTCTTACTCCAAAAGGGAAATCGCTGATCCCTGACAAAAACATGCGTATGACTTCCCCGGGCTTGTAAATGTCGTATTCTACCGAAAGATAAATATTTTTGTTTTCCAAAGGTTCTTTTGATTTCGGGAGCGCTGTTTCCTGTGTCCAAAAGCGTGGGCGACCGCTGTCAATGTGAAGGGAATGCCCGCTGTAAATTCCAATACCAAAATTATCAAGCTGGCGCACAAAATCCCATATTTTTTGGTGCTGTCCTGAAGCAAAGATAACATCGGTGGCCATACCATCCAAATGATAGCTTGTTTGTGCGGCTGTACGCCCTTTTTCCCGGAGCCTATTGTTGTATTCGGGGCTTCTGTATCCGGAAAGAAGGGTGAGAGGTTTGGAGGGAGTGAATCTGTCCTGAAGATAATCAAGAAAGGAAACAAGTCGCAGGGAAGTATTTTCCCCCAAATTTTTGGAAGGCATGCCAAACATTTGATCTATTTTGGCTTGTTCCGGGGCATTGTAAGTGCCGTTTTCATTTCGGTAGTGAGCCGTGATGAGGGCCCCTGATTTATTTTTTTTGATGGAAAGTGTCCCATCTCCTTCGTAAAAATAACGGCCAGAAGCCCCAGCAGTAGATGAGAGAATTATGGATAAAAGAACAAGCGGGTAAATTTTTGGTTTCATTTCTTCCCCAAACAATTTTAGCAGAACCATCCCCTACAGTAATTCCCATTCTTCCTGATAATCAGGCACAGTGCAAGGCCAGCGAAGTTCATCCTGGATGCGCATACGCAGGGTGTCGCTGGCTATGGGTTCACCATGGACAATAAACGTCATCTTTGGCGGGGATTTAAAATTTTTGAGCCAGATCATCACTTCATCAGCATCGGCATGAGCAGACAGACTGTCAATGGAAGCGACCCCAGCCTTGATGGGGATCATTTCCCCATGGATTTTGATTTGAGGCACCCCACGTAACATGGCCTCGCCCCTTGTTCCCGCCGCCTGGAAGCCGACAAACAGGATCAAATTTTCAGGATAGGGTGCCAGACTTTTTAAATGGTGCAAGACACGTCCCCCGGTCGCCATGCCACTGGCTGAAATAATGATGGCCGGTTTTTTAACTTGGTTGAGGGCTTTTGATTCATCCACTGTTTCAATCATGTGGGCCACTTTTTGAAGCCTGTGGCATTCATCGGCACTCAGGGCATGTTCCCCCATAAAATCAGAAAACAGGGCGGTGGCTTTACTCCCCATGGGAGTATTGAGATAAACAGGAATGTCGGGAATTTCTTTTTCATTTTTTAATTGGGCCAGTAAATGAAGGACATCCTGAATACGCCCCACGGCAAAAGCGGGGATCAGGACAGTTCCCCCTTTTTTGTAAGTTTGAATCAACAGATCTTTCAACGTATCTTTGGGGTTTGTTTTTGGGTGTAGGCGGTTTCCGTAGGTTGATTCAACCAGTAAATAATCGGCATGATCGACGAAGGTGGGGGGCTTCATGGTCAGGTCGTGAAGGCGCCCCAAATCGCCTGAAAAAACAATACACTTATTTTTATCCATCATTTTGACAATACTGGCCCCCAAAATATGCCCTGCGGGCAGGAATTGAATGCTTGTTGCTGCTGAAAGGGCTTGGGGCTTATCCCATGGGACGGGATTAAAAAAAGAAAGAGTCTGTTGGGCTTGGGCTTTAGTATACAAGGGAAGGGCCGGATGGTGTTTGGAAAACTTGTGTCTGTTGGCAAACTCGGCGTCTTCTTCCTGTAAATGCCCTGCATCGGGTAATAAAATATCGCAGAGAGCTTTGGTGCCTTTGGTGGACCAAATGCGTCCTTTAAATCCGTTTTTGACCAAAAGGGGCAAGTACCCACTATGGTCAATGTGGGCATGGGTCAAAATGACTTCTTTAATGGAGGAAGGAGAAAGTGGCAGGGGATTCCAGTTTTTAAGTCGCAGCATCTTAAGCCCTTGAAAAAGGCCGCAATCAACCAAATAATTCGCCCCATCCTCTGTTATGAGAAACTTGGACCCTGTAACGGTCCCCACTCCTCCCAAAAATTTGATTTTTAACATAAGATTACTTTAAAAAGACCCTTTGGATCATTTGTCTGTTAAAAGATATTAAAATATAAAAAGCATTAAAAAAATGTGGCAGTTTAAACAAACATTTTGTAAAGATTAAACCAGATTAATTATTGATAGGGATAGGAGATTTTATGCAAAAACCAGTACAAGTCACTTTCAGGAATTTGGATCGTTCTGAGGCCATTGTTGATATTGTGGAAGAAAAAGCATCCAAGCTGGAACATTATTTTGACCAAATTATCAGTTGCCATGTCGTTATCGAAAAACCACATAAACATCAGCATAAAGGGGAACATTTTCATGTGCGTGTCGATATTAAAGTTCCCAATACTGAAATTGTCACCGGTCGTGATCCCGAACAAGACACTCGTCATGTTGATCTCCATTCAGCCATTAACGATGCTTTTGAAGCCAGCACCAGGCGTCTTAAAGCGCATGTGGATCGCCTTCAGGGGTTATAAACCTGAACCATGAATTTGGACTTTGTTAACACGCTGCTAGACTAAAAGAGGCCCTATTTCTGCAAACTTGTCTTTGACAAAATCAGCACTCTGTAATTCTTGCCTGGGATAAGTGTGGGAAAGGGCACACACCTTCATGCCTGCCCGGTGGGCCGATTCGATGCCTGCCAATGAATCTTCCAGGACAAGACAGGTTTGGGGGATAATTTCCGGATGGTTTTTCTTTAAGTGAGTCAAGGCCAACAGATACCCTTCAGGGTTGGGTTTACCGTGTTTGGTATTGTCGGCACTTACGATGGTTTCAAATTTTTCAAACACGCCAGCTTTTTTCAGGACAAATTCTATTTCAGAATAAAGGGCTCCGGAAACAATACCAAGGACATGAGTGGCCCAAACTTTGTTGATAAAATCAACAACGCCGGGAAACAGTTTCATTTTTTTTTCAATGGTGGGTTGGTAGAGTGAATTTTTTTTGGCGACGAGTTCTTTTAATTTTTTTGGTCCCGGTTTTTTCCAGTTTTTTTCAAAAATGGCTTGGAAAAGACCTTTGTCATCAAAGCCCAAATAAATTTCCCAGTAATCTTTTTCGGTCAAATGGATTTCTTCTTCCAGCAGCACTTTTTGAAAGCATTCAAGGTGGATGGGTTCGTCATCAACGATGAGCCCGTTAAAATCAAAGAGGATGGTGTTGAACATGGTGGTGGATTTGGTAAGGGCAATTCATGAATTGCCCTTACAACTTCTTCACAAAATCCTTCGCAAAATAACTGATGATTAACCGGGCGCCTGCGCGGCGAATGGCCGTGAGTGTTTCAAGAACGATTTGATTTTCATCAATCCATCCTTTTTGCCCAGCGGCTTTAATCATCGAATACTCGCCACTTACCTGGTAGCCAACGACGGGAAGGGTGGTGTTTTGGGAAACATCGCGAATGATATCCAAATAAGGCAGAGCAGGTTTGACAATGATCATGTCCGCACCTTCAGCTTCATCTAATTTTGCTTCACGAAGGGCTTCCCTGGAATTTCTAAAATCCATCTGATAGGTTTTTCGGTCCCCAAATTTGGGGCTTGATTGGGCGGCATCACGAAAAGGGCCATAAAAACCGGATGCATATTTGACCGCATAACTCATGATGGGAATGTGGCTAAAGCCGGTTCCATCCAGTCGCATGCGTATGGTGCCCACACGTCCATCCATCATGTCCGAAGGGGCCACCACATCCGCCCCGGCGCGGGCATGGGAAGCGGCTGTCTGGGCTAATAATTCCAAACTCGGATCGTTATCGATCATTCCCGTTTTTGTCACCACACCACAATGCCCATGGCTTGTGTATTCACATAGACATACATCGGTGATGACCAATAGATCGGGGCATTTATCCTTAATGGCCTTGATTGTCTTTTGAACAATACCGTTGGGATGATAACTTTGGGTGGCATGGGCATCTTTTTTTGACGGAATGCCAAAAAGGAGGATGGATTTAATTCCCTTATTCCAACAATCATGGGCCTCGCGGGCAATGTCTTTTAAAGGCCATTGGAAGTGTCCCGGCATCGAGTCAATAATGGACTTACGACTTAAACCTTCTTTAACAAACAGGGGATAGATTAAATGTTGGGCCTGAATATCTGTTTGAGAAAGCATGGAACGCAATGTTTTATTTTGCCTAAGCCTTCGGGGTCTTTGGATAAGGTTGTTCATAGAAGTCTCATTTCATACTTCTTTATTTTTCTGAAGGCAACTTTTTTGGCCGTGGGTCGTTTTGGAGTGTCATGTTTAATCCTGTTCGAGTTCCCGTAGGAGTTCTTTACGCCCTTATTTCGGCCACCAGTCCAAGGCCTGAGGAACGTGAAGAAGATTCGCCCATCACCCACCTTCAACTTTTGCTTGCCAAAGCATGGGATGGTCCAGGGGCTCTTTCTTTGGAAGAATGGAAGGATGCTCTTAGTCTTCTTAAAACTTACTTTGCTTATTTGGGTGACGAGGTCCTTCGATATTCTGACGAACTCGCTTTCAAGTCATTGGTCGGAACTGAAGATGCCAGGCCCGTGGGTCGTTTTTGGTCTTCTAACGTGGCAGACGCGCTCAAACCCCATCCTTTCGTGGCACTTGATGAACAGACATGCATTCACGCCATTGGGGAAGCCATCAGGATCACGGAGGAAATATTACGGGCCCACGATTCTTTTGAAGAGACGGCAAATCCCCATTCAATTGAAATAAGAATATTAACGGAACGAATAAGAATGATTTTGAGAGAAACACTTTTATTTGTTCCGGATCGACCTCCACGCTTTGTTCCCATGAAGGCAGGATCGTTTACGTTGGGGACAATGGCTGTTGAAAGACTGGTTCGATTGGATCCTTTAAAGCATTGGGAAAATAGCCAACTGGCTTATCAAACCCTCATGGGAGGATTGGTTCAATCTCAAAGTCGAACCTTGCAAGTTCTTAAACCCGGAGTGATGCCTGCAACGGCACAACAAGAATCAGTGGTTGATCCTAAAAGGCCTGGTCCAAAACGGCCTGAAACTTATCCAAGACAACCCCTCCCCAACAGGGGGCCGGCCCACGCCTTCTACCATTCCCTGGCCCGATTTTCGTCGACAGTTCGAAGGGGAGTGAATTCTTTCCATTTTGCCAGGCCTGTTTAACTTTAGACTTTTCATGGTTTACCTTTTGCATACCCAATTCTTTAAGGTTTTACAGTAGAATACTGTAAAGTTTTCTATACACTTGTTTCCAGAAAGTTTAGAATAATTTTCAATGGAAAAAATTGGCAATACCTACCGGCTTTTAAAAAAAATAGGAGAAGGCTGGTCGGGGGTGACCTACAAGGCTTTTGACGAAATCCACGATCGTCACGTTGCGCTCAAAATTTTTCATGACTTGGATCCTCAAGCTGCCAAGCGTGAGCATGCCATCTTGGCAGCACTTTATCATCCTTGCATCGTCGAAGTTTTTGATTTTGGGATGACACCCAAAGGCCAAGCTTATTTGGTAACGGAGATGGTGGAGGGAAAAGATTTCCTCTCCGTTTTACGGAACTCATCCTTCAAGGAAAAGGCGCGGCTTTTTCTCCATCTTGCCCTGACATTGGATTATCTGCATTCCCAAGGGATCGCCCACCTTGATCTTAAGCCACAACACGTCCTCATCCCTGAGGATGCCGGCCTATCTCCATTGAAACTCATCGATTTCGGGCTGGCGATGTCGAAGGTGAAAATCCGCGGACTTCCCGCAGGCACGCTTCAGACCATGGCGCCCGAAATGCTTAAGCAAGGGAAAGTGGATGCGCGGGCCGATTTTTATTCTTATGGTGTGATGATGGCGGAATTTTTTTACGGTATTTTCCCCTATCAAGCGCGCTCGGTGGAGGAAATCATCCACGCGCATCTGTACGAAGAGCCCATTTTCCCCGATTCAAAATCAATCCCCCAAGAAATAAGATCCATCATCCTCGCCTGCCTTGAAAAGAACCCTGCCAAGCGTATGCAACGTGGGCTCGAGCTAGCTAAAGAGCTCAATCTTGCGGCGGGGCTGAAGGAAAATTTGAGCTCTTTCGGTGTTTTTCAAGGCCTTCATCGGGATCAGTTTGTCTATGGGTTGAAAAAATATCTGGGCGACATGGATAAGGCGCTTTCCTTTAAAGAGTTAGGGCCCGATTCGGGGGTGTGGGCGCAAAAATTCAAGGCGCTGGAGCATTATGGAAAATTTTTTCAAGAGATGAAATCCCTCTCGCAAGAAGAGACAGGTTTGAAGAATCGTATCCATTATTTGCGGGCCCGTATGGCGATGGAAAAAGGAGATTATCAATTTGTCTCTTCCCTACCTCAAGCCGATGCTGATTTATCTATCGCCCATGGTTTGGCACACTATTATCAAGGGAAGCGGGCGGATGCTGGGAAATATTTTTATACGGCGTTAAAGCAGGCCAAGACTTCCCTGCAAAAAGGGGACATTTATAATTATTTGGGGATGAATGCTTATGCCGGTGGATCTTTGGATGAGGCGAAAAAACATTTTTCAAAAAGTGAGAATATCCTCAAAAATCTAAATAAAACCCCGTCGTATGTTTCACTCCTTTTAAATCAAGGGGCCTTATCCCAGTATCAGGAAAATCTTGAAGGAGCCCTTGATTACTATGAACGGAGCTTGACGATCGCACGTAACTTAAAACATCCCTATCTCATTGCTACGCTACTTAATAATCTCGCTAATCTCTACATTGGTTTTGGTTCTTCCAAAGCGGCAAAGCCTTTGGTGGAGGAATCTTTTAAAATAGCTGAAAAAATCAAAGCGCCCTACCTCATTGGATATGCTCATTTGATTCAAGGGGATTTGGCTCAACTGGAGGAAGCTCCAGGTTCCGCTTCAAATTTTTACAGAAAGGCCCTCACACTTTTTGAAGATAAAAAATTAAAACGAGAGGCGGAATTGGCACGCAATAATCTTTTTTGGTTGGCTGTGTTTGGTGAAAATAAGGAAGAAGCTCAGAGATGGGCATGGAGACCCCATCTCAAAAAGCTATGGGAACAATTGGAAAAAGGCGTGTGCAAAACTACCTCCGATGCTCTGCCTGAAGAATTGTGGATCGCCATTTTGGCGGTGCAAAAAAAATCTGATCAGACTTCCCTTTTTTCGTTAGTAAACCGTGCTTGTGAGTTGTTCTTGCAAAGAGAGCAGAAAATCCCTTTCGATTTCAGAAAAGATTTGGTCCATGTCCCGTTGTGGAAGAAAATCCTGCATTTAAAATCCCACACCCATGAGGAGGATCCTGTGAAAATTGCCAATTTTAAAAAATTGCTTCAAGTCAACCAAAAGATGGTCACAGAGCATGAAGTGCCGCGCTTGCTCGAATTCATCATGGATACGGTGATTGAAATTGCCGGTGCCGAGCGGGGTTTTCTCATTCTCTCCCCGCATAAGAAAGAAGCCTCTTTTAAGATCAACGTGGCCCGCAACCTTGATCAGGAGACCATTGAAAAGCCAACGTACAAAGTAAGCCGCACCATCGTGAAAAAAGTGCTAGAGGCAGGTAAGCCCCTTCTCACCACCGATGCCGCCAGCGATCCACGGCTCCAATCTTCCCAAAGCATCCAGGGCTTGAAACTCAAATCCCTCCTTTGCGTGCCCTTAACCAACAAAGGGCGTGTCATCGGCGCGATCTATGTGGAGAACCGCTTTCAAAAGGGGCTTTTCACACAGGATACGCTTGAAATCCTTTCTGCTTTTGCCGATCAAGCCGCCCTCGCTTTAGAGAACGCCCGGCTTTACGAAGAAAATCATAGGAAAACCGACAAAATTGAAAAGCTCAACGAGCAGCTCTCCCAACTCCTTGCGCACAAGGAGGTGGAGCTTACGGAGGCGCAAGAGAAAATCTCCCATGGCTTGCGTGTTCTCGAGAGAAAATACGCCTATGACAAGATCATCGGTGTCTCCCCCGCCATGCAAAGGGTCTTCGAAGTCTTAGACCGGGTTACCGAGGGCTCCATTTCCGTTCTCATCACGGGCGAGTCGGGAACGGGTAAAGAGTTGATCGCGCGGGCTCTGCACTTCAATAGCCCGCGAAAAAATGCGGAATTTGTGGCCATCAATTGCTCGGCCATTCCAGGACAGCTATTGGAGAGTGAGCTCTTTGGCCATGTGCGTGGGGCCTTCACGGGGGCGGAACGTGACAAGAAGGGGCTCTTTGAATTGGCGCATGGGGGAACTCTTTTTTTGGATGAGATTGGCGATATGCCTTTGGAACTTCAGCCTAAGTTGCTCCGTGTCTTGGAATCGCGGGAGATAAGAAAGGTGGGCAGCCATCAGAAAATAAGTGTTGATGTTCGCATTGTGTCTGCCACGCATCAGGATTTAAAGGAACTGTGCCGTAAAAAATCTTTCCGTGAGGATTTGTATTATCGGTTAAATGGCGTGATGATTCCCTTGCCCCCTTTGCGTGAGAGAAGGGGGGATATCCCATCGCTCGTCCGCTTTCTTTTAGACGAGATGGCGGGCGCCAAAAAAATCAAGGTGACCGCCGGTGCGATGCGCCTACTTACTGACTACGATTGGCCAGGAAATATCCGTGAATTACGCAATGAATTGGAGCGAGCCCTAAGCTTTGGTGAAAAGGAAATCCTGCCAGCCCATCTTTCGGATTCTGTTGGTAGGGAAAATCCTAGGATTGTCCCTACATCCGGGGGTCTTATCCGCGAGGGCCGCAACCTTTATGAGAAGGAGGCGATACTGGAAGCTGTGAGGCGTTCGGCCGGCAATAAGGTGAAAGCGGCCAAGCGGTTGGGCATTTCGCGCGTGGCCTTATATCAAAAGATAAAAAAACTGGGTATTATGGCCCAAGAGTTGCAAAGTTGATTGTAGGGGCGATTCATGAATCGCCCTTACACGGAACGTTCCCTCCCCCTTGAGGGGGGAGGGCCAGGGAGAGGGTGGCCCAGTGATCACCCTTCCCCTCACCCCCTCCCCTCAAGGGAGGGGGAATATAAAATGCAAAAATTATTCTTCCTCATTTTAATTTTCTTTTCACTCGTAGGGTTTTTCGTTTCTTGCGGCAACAACGCCACGGATACGCCTCCCATTGTTAGCCCCAATGATAGGGAGGATGTTCCTCCTCCTGGGGATGGGGATGAGCCCGCTGTGGATCAAGGTGTGCCAGAATTATTTCCTGATGATCCCGAGGTTAAAAAATGCAACCCCCAAGAGGAGTCTTGCCCTGAAGATACGGCAGCAACCTTAATTCACAGTCTCCCAGAGGCTTTTAGGACGGGCAGTCCCGTGTCGGTTGGTGTTCTATTTCCCGCACGTTTTTGGGGTAAAGCTCCTTTGGTGGGTCCCCCTGTTCTTGGCCATGAAGGTCCTTTTTTAAGCGATCAAATGATGCCTAAGCTGAATGGATCAATAAGCTTTGGTGTTTATATCCATGCCGACGTGACGCCCGGGACCTATACCTTCTACGCCCAACAAGGCGCACGCCGCGCAACCACCACGATCACCATTCTCGATAATGACGAGTAGTGTAAATTTATATTTACACTATTGAGGCCCTTAAGTGTAAATTTTAAATTACACATTTCCATTCTTCTCATCCGCACCTCCGTAAAAAACCAAAGAACCCAGAGCGTTACACCATGGGGCCCTATTTGGCCCGGGGTTTGCTTTAGTTTTAGGTAGTAGGGGGAAGGGTATCAGGAAAACAAGGAGAAATTATGCAAACCAAAAGAAAATATGAGTGTTTTATTGTTCTATCATTCTGCTTCGCGCTTATTTCCTGTGGTTCTTCATCCTTAGGCGTTAAGGAACAACAATTACCCCTTTCAGATGAGTGGCCCGGGGGGACTGTGACGGAATGGGAATCTAAGGAAGGCCTGGAGGAACATTGGTTTCGGGACCCCCACGCCCGCGAAACCAGAGGGGATGAAAGTGACTATGGAAGTTACGAGGAAGTCATGGATGGCCCCGGGATGGCTAATCACGCAGGCATGGGGGCCGGCCAGGATGGGCTAGAAGGCGGTGAGATAGACGATAACGAGAATTTCAGTGATTTTTTGGAATATTCTGAAGCGGCACTTGAAGCCTTTGGGGGAGATTTAATGGTTCATTGGCTTGAAGTGCAGCAAAGGCACATCATTAAAGTGGTTGATGAAAACCATAAATCCGTATCCGATGCTTATGTGGAATTCTACCGCAATGACGAATTGATCACCACCGCAAGGTCCCATTCCGACGGCCGCGTGGCCTTTTATCCCCTTGCTTATGGTGTCCAGGCCGATGTTTTTACGGCCAAAGGGAGTCATGGCGACCATAGAGGTGAAATCGAATTTGCTGCCACCGTTCAATCAGCGGATCTTATGCTTAATGGCCAACAGCCTCCCCCTACCTCTTGTTCGGTTGATGTGGCTTTTTTAATTGATACCACGGGTTCCATGGGTGAGGAGATTGACCGCATTAAAGAGACCGTCAGCTCAATTGCAACGCGGATTTCATTGGATGATGCAAGGCCTCACCTTCGACTGGCCCTAGTTGACTATCGGGATATTGGGGATGAGTATGTGACTCATTCGGTGAATTTCACACATGAAGTTGAGGCCTTTCAAAGGGCCATAAACCGCCTACAAGCTGGAGGCGGAGGGGACATGCCAGAATCGATGAACAAAGCCCTTTTTGAAGCCATGCGTCGCCTTGATTGGAGAAAGGAAAGAGCGACTCGCCTGGTTTTCATCATTGCAGATGCCCCTGCACATTATTACGAGAATGAAGCCTACACCTATGATCAGGCCATGCTTGATGCGATGGTGATGGGGGTGACTTTCTATCCAATAGCCAGCGGGGGAAGCGATCCAATGGCCGAATTTCAATTCAGACAATTAGCTCAATTCACTCTGGGCAATTTCACCTTCATTACTGAAGGGAATGGAAGCCCAGAGGGTAGCGGAGGAAGTGATTATCATGTGAGTCCGGAGGATTTTATTGTTCAAAATTTAGATGACCTCATTGTACGTCTTGCGCAGCATGAGATCTCCAATGCTTGTTCGTACCATTAGAATTTCAGGAGAAAACACTAACCTAAAAAAGGAGAATAAAATGAAAAAAACATTATTTACATTCAGTGGGGTTATCGGCCTCATCCTTTCGCTTCACGCGGCAGGAATAGATCCTGTAGCAGTAAGAGCCGTAATCAACCCAAGGCAGAGTCCCGTTTACTTCGTCGTCGATAAAGTGGCGGGGAAATCCTTCCAGGATGCTGCCGGAACTTGGTGTTGGATAGATGCCGATCCGGACCATTACAACGATATCCTTTCGAATTTGAAGTGTAACGCTGGCGACATCCAAGTTTCGGACCTTCATTTTTATTCCAGCAAGGGTCAATCTTGTTGGGCTTCCGCAATTCCGGTTTGGGAAAACGGCAACTGGAAGGATGTACATGACATCCCCGAAGATTTTGATGCCGATAATTTCCCACGCCGGGATCCAAGAGCCCGACCAGATATGTTAAAGGCGATTATTACTTGCGCCAATCCTGTCGAAGCCCTTCGATAAGACATTTTCAAGTCAAAAACATCCGTTTCCATAACGGGCGTTTTTTTCTAAATCCTCTCAAAACGAACATTTGCCGCCCGGGCCCGGTGAAGGTACAATATTTAAATGAAAACGAAAGACCGGAAGCGGGCGCCGGAACTTAGGCCCGATGAAACCTTTGGTGCCAAGGAAACCTGGCGCGTGTTTCGGATCATGTCGGAATTCGTCGATGCCTTTGAAACCCTCAAGCACATCGAGCCGGCAGTCACCATGTGGGGGTCGGCCCGAGCCCTTCCCACCAGCGCCCATTACAAACTTACCTATGAAACGGCCAAGGTTATTTCCAATGCCGGATATTCTGTGATTACAGGCGGTGGGCCTGGTTTGATGGAAGCGGCCAATAAAGGGGCCAAAGAAGGCCGCGGTAAGTCGGTGGGGTTAAACATCAAAATACCCGAGGAACAGTTTGCCAACCGTTATCTGGATGTTCATATCGATTTCAATTATTTCTTTGTCCGTAAAGTCATGTTTGTCAAATATGCCTCGGCGTTTGTCATCATGCCCGGTGGTTTTGGGACCATGGATGAATTGTTTGAAGCTCTCACCCTTATTCAGACTGAAAAATCCGACCCTTTTCCCGTGGTTTTAGTGGGGAAAAAATATTGGGGGGGGATGGTGAAATGGATCCAGGAATCGGTGGTTAAAGCCGGATATGTCCATTCATCCGATCTCCGATTTTTAAAATTAACCGATGACCCAAAAGAAGTTTTGCAAATCATCAAAAAATCCCATAAACGGCTTAATCGATGAAGTTCATTTCATGGAATGTTAATGGGATCCGCTCGGTGTTGGGGAAGGGGTTTTTGCAATACGTTGATCGGGAAGATCCCGACATCCTCTGCCTTCAAGAAACAAAGGCCCATCCGGATCAGGTCGATAAAATTCTTTCCCACTACCAACATTTTTGGAACTCTGCCGAAAAAAAAGGTTATTCGGGAACGGCCATTTTTACCAAAGTGGAGCCCTTATCTGTTACCTACGGTTTAGGCCTGCCTGAACATGACACCGAGGGGCGTGTGATCACTCTCGAATTCAAGAATTATTATCTGGTGAATGTTTATACTCCAAACGCGCAACGGGAATTGACGCGTCTTAAATACAGGATGAAATGGGATGCGGACTTTTTAAAATATGTGAAAAAATTGGAAGAAAAAAAGCCCGTCATTTTTTGCGGCGATTTAAATGTGGCCCATAAGGAAATTGATCTTAAAAACTACAAATCTAATTATGGGAATGCAGGATTCACCGAACAAGAACGGGGAGGCTTTGATAATATTGTCAATGCTGGCTTCATCGACTCCTTCCGATACTTCAACCAGGATCCGGGCCATTACACTTGGTGGAGTTATATGTTTCAGGCGCGTAGTAAAAACGTTGGATGGCGCATCGATTATTTTTGCCTCTCCCAGGATTTAAAATCGATCCTTAAAGACGCCCACATTTATCCCCATGTCATGGGTTCCGACCATTGTCCGGTGGGGGTTATTATTAAGTAGGGTTTATAGTTCGTCAAATTGGTGGGGAGTTATTCCCATCTGGCGAATGATGGCTCGTAATGTTCCCTTTGGTAACTCACGTCCACTATGATTGGGTACGATTGTTCTCTTTTTTGTTTCGGGATTGTACCAGATTTCATGGCTTCCCTTGGCTTGTCTATCGAAGATGAATCCAGCCTTCTTTAATTTGCGTATAAGCTCTGAAGCGGTCATGTTAGAACGTCACACTGACGGGAATTTGAATGATTGTGGATTTTTGCCTAGGTCTTTTCAGACATTTGGGAAGAGGGTCTCCGTGTTCAAGATAGGAATCGATCAGCTTACGCAAAACATCCTGGGCTATTTCAAGGGTCTCAGCAATGGTTCTACCTTGAGCTAAAAGATCGGGAAGTTCTTGGCTTGTAGCCAAATAATCCCCTGACTCAAGCCGCTCGATTTGAACGGAGACAAGGACTTCTCCAATTTCTATTTTTTTTCTTCTTTTCATTAAATTGAATATTATCAGCTGAATCTTTTTTTGCAAGGTAATGCTTCCTATCTTTATTTCCTATCCGCTCCGCGAGGACGAGCAAGAATATCGTTGAGAAGGGCATTCTCCACATTTAATTTCCCTTGCAGATACCGATCCACATGACCGATCCGGTCATGTCCCCAGAAGATTTGGTTATCCACGATAAAACTTGGTACACCAAAAGCGCCCTTACTTAAGGCTTCTTCTGTATTCTTTTTGATTTTTTCTTTGATGGCTGGGGCCTGAGTTTTGAGCATGAGTTCTTTCCCATCCAAGCCGACACGATTAGCAACCTCCACAAGGGTTTCTTCGCAACTCAAATCCAATCCTTCTTCCCAACACGCTGTGGACAAGGCGATGGCGAGCTTCAACTTATCTTGAGCGTTTTCAACCGCCTCACATAATCGAAGCAAAGGCAGTGGATTGAAGGGATGCGTCGGTGGGCTTTTTATTTTTTTGCCGTGAATCATTCCCAAGCGCAAGGTTTCGGTGAGTACATACGTCCGTTTAGCAGGAATTTCTGCAGGTCCTTTGCTCCCATGGGCGTTGAGCAGACCAGCGAACAGGACTGGTTTTAAATTTAAATCCACTTTGTGTTTTTGGAGAAGGGAGAGCAGGGGCTCCCATGCGAAATAAACATACGGACTGATGAAATCGAAGTAAACGGTGAGGGTTTTTTGCATGACAATCCTTTTTAAATGGAATGAAATTTTTTGGCAACCGTTACGAAAATTTTCTGCATAATTGAGCCAATCCGTTCCTAAACCAGCGATGTGCCGGATTTGTATGATTCTCTTTGTTCCAATACTGGACCATGTCATGACCTGGAAGGGAAATGGGTGGCGGGAACATAAGGATGTCCATCGTGTCTGAAAACAGCCTTGCAATAGGAGCGGGGATGGTTGCAATCAAGTCCGTATTCCGGATGACGACGGGGATGATTACGGAATACGCCACCCTTAGGGTCACCCGTCTAGTGAGCCCCTTTTTAGCTAAAGCCTTGTCTACCGCGCCGGAGCCCTTGCCTTCTGGAGAAAAAAGGACATGGGGATGGGCCACATAATCTTTGAGGCTCAAGATTTTTTTGATTTTCGGATGCCCCTTCCACACAACGCACTGGTAATGCTCCGTATATAATTTTTGCCGGTACGTGCCGCTCCCACGATGGGGTTGGCCGCTGATTCCCAAATCCAGTTCACCCACCATGAGGGCTTCGTGCATTTTCGGTGGGGATAGGTGCGAGATGATGAGGTTCATCCCAGGCGCTTCTCGCCTTAGCCATAGGCTGATCTTCGGAAGCAGATGCAGGGCCAGCCAATCCGACATGGCCAGGCGAAAGGTTTCGCGGCATTCCTGTGGGTCAAACGGGGTCTCTTCCGCAAGCGAATCCCGCACATGCGTAAGCGCCTTCTTTACTCCCTCGATGAGCTTTTCCGCCTTATGCGTGGGGATCATTCCCTTGGAGGAGCGCACGAAGAGCTCATCCTTATAAACATCTTTCAATCTCGCCAAAGCCCCGCTCATCGCAGGCTGGCTCAAGCCCATCTTCTCCGCCGCCCGCGAGATGTTCCTCTCCGCATAAATCGCCTCAAAGGCCACCAACAGGTTTAGATCGATCGTACTTAAATTCATAGAACAAATAATACATTATAAGTAATATCGATGAAACAAATTATTGGAGGGGCGATAAGGCTAAGTCATGTCCACCGGAACACCCCGATCCATCAGCACACAAAGTACTCCCCATGAAATCGAGGCCTTCATTGCCGCGAATCTGGCAGTCAATCCGGGCAATCTTGTCCAGTTCAACCACCCGGGGTCCCATCATTTTCAACTGGTGGGGGACGGGGACCCCACCACCGTGGAAAGTTTGCTGGACGAGCAGAATGCCATCCGCGATCGGTTTTTCTTAAATCCGCCCACCACTGTCTATGCAAGTTTTCCCTTCTGCATTCCCACAAATCCGGGCAGCTGTGGTTTTTGTCTTTTTCCTCACGTCGATGCGAGTTTGGAGGCCATGGGGGAACCGAAAGCCCACGCGTTTGCACGCTATTTAAGGGCCGTGGAGCGCGAGATGGAATTTCAAGCGCCTCATTTAAGATTACCGCTTGATGTGGGCGCCATTTATTTTGGGGGAGGGACGCCCAATTTATTAAATGGCGAAGAGGCCTATGGTTTCGTGAGAACCATTTTGGGAAGGTTTCCTCCTGTCGAAGGCGTGGAGGTGACTTTTGAAGGGATTCCTTATTTGTACAAGGACAGGGAAAAAATGGAGGCACTGAAAGAAGCCGGCGTGAACCGCGTCAGCATTGGCGCCCAGGTTTTGAAGGAGGAGCTTATTCGGTTGAGCGGCCGGAGCACGCAGACGAAGAAGGGAGTTGAGCTTGCGATACAGCATGCCCGTGATTTGGGTTTGGACCACAGTGTGGATCTCATTTACGGTTGGCCCACGCAAACCCTTGAGGATCTTTTCAATGACGTTGCACAATTGGTGGTGTGGGGCGTGCTCCACATGACGGTTTACCCGCTCAATCAGGTGAAAGAAGCGACGGCATTTTCGCGGGAGCCCTTGCTCAGTCAGTGTGCCTCGATCCTTGAGCGGTTGGAGATGTATCGCCGTGTGAGAGATTTTCTCCTTGCGAATGGATACCGGCAGGTGACGATGAGTGATTTTGAAAGAGATGACGGGAGAAGTCATTACACCTATGAGAATACCACGCACGATGCCCTTTCTGATTGGTGGGCTGTTGGATATTCCGGTGTGCATCGACGTGCCGGAACATGGGATCATCCCGGTTTTTCTTATTTGTCCCCCCACGATTTGAAAACTTACTATGCCCAATTGGATCAAGGTCGTCTTCCCCTGCGCGCTTATTTTCGATTCACCGACTGCGACGTCAAACTGGCTTATGTGTTAAACCAGCTCCAGGAAATGCGCATCAGAATCCACGAATATCAGGAATTGTTTGGAATGGATGTCCGGGAAGAATACCGCAATCTATGGGAAGCCTTGGCTAAGCGCGGATGGGTTAAAACCACCGACCGCGAGATCCGCCTGGTCGGCGATGCTGTTTTTTACACCGCTTTCATTCAGCGGATGATCACGCATGAAAGGGATGGTGAGCTTCGTGAGAAAAGATCGGTGGTTGGATACAAAGCAGCTGATAGGTTAGCGAGTTTCCATTCTGCAATTCAAACAGGGCCTGAACAAGTTGTCTTCTTTGCTGATGGCGATCTTGCTCCAGAAGCCCCAAAGATGCCAACGCATCCGGTTCATGTACCCCTGCCGCATGTATCCCCCATGGCTTTGCACGGGCCTCGAACCCAATTCCTTCGAGTGCTCAGGGCAAGGATGAATAGGTTCGCTATTCACCCTTTGAGGATTAAAATTTAAGAAGTAATTCCATTAATGAACGTATTTTTGGAGGAAGTTCCATTTTTTATGTGCAGAAATGGAATTTAAAAAATCCTCAATTCGATTGAGAGTTTTTTAGGTGTCTGTTATTTAAAATGAAGAACTCGGGGGCAAGCCCCCGAGTTTCATCCTGAGCGACCCTTCGACTCTCCGCCTATAGCGGATCGCTCAGGGTTATCCGTCATTTTATTTCGGCCCCAAGGGGCCGAGTTTTTGTCGAAGGATAAAAAATGAAGTCACGTTTTATTCCCATCAACGGCCTCAAACAAAAAGTTTATTTTTGGGGGAACCCTAAAAAGCCCGTCCTGGTCCTTGTGCATGGCTGGCTGGATACGGGAGCCAGCTTTGATTTTTTATGCCGTCATCTGGAAAAAGATTTTTACTGTGTGGCCCCGGATATGCGCGGGTATGGGAAGAGCGAGCATGGAAAAAACCCGCTGGGGTATTTCTTTTTTGAATATGTGGCCGATCTTCATGCCCTTGTTCACAAAATTTCACCGCATAAAAAAGTAAATCTATTGGGGCATTCATTGGGTGGGGCTGTAACTTCTATTTATGCAGGGCTCTATCCTGAAAAAATGGATCATCTTATCAATGTGGAAGGATTTGGGTTTCGGGATGAGCTAATTTCCAATGCTCCGGCACGGGTTAGAAGGTGGCTGGAGGGGTTTGGCACCAAGAGATTTCGCATGCACAATAGTTTTGCCGATTTTGCTCAGCGGCTTCGACAGTCCAATACACATCTACCACAGGATCGAGCTCTTTTTTTAGCGAGGCATTTGGGGAGGCAAACAAAGAAGGGCGTCATTATTGCAGCGGATCCCCTGCATAAGCTCATGGAGCCTTATTCTTTTTCTACAGAATTATTTTTTGAATTTTGGAAAAATATTAAGGCACGGTGTTTGCTTATTCATGCCAAACAAACAGAAATGAACCAATATTTCCGCTTAAAAAATTTTGAAAAAGAAATGACCCGACGCATGAAAGCTTTTCCCAAGGGAACAAAGAGAGTGGCACTTTCTGGATGCGGGCACATGGTGCATCATGAAGTGCCGGAAGAGTTGGCGGAGGTGGTGAAAAAGTTTTTAATCTTTAATGGACGGAGTGGACTTAGTGGACCAAGTGGACATGGGGTGCAATGACCGTTTTTTTGAGCGCACACGGTAGAGGCGTTCGGTAAAACCGCCTTCGATTTCAAATGTTTTTGCCTGGGTTGCAATTTGGCGGTCGAGTAGGCTGCAGGCAACCGCCAATAACACCAGTACCGCGTTGGCCACCAATTCGGCATAGCTGGTTTCCTGCCCTTGTCCATCCAGTCCACCTTGTCCACAAAGTCCACGTTCCCGTTCCTGTTTCACCCATCTGGCCACTTCATCGGCGGTTGTGCAACGTGCATTCACAAGTTTTTGTCTACGCGGGTCATTATGGGCCCACAAGGGCAGACTCCGCTGTCGCAGAAAATCCTCGTAGTCAAGACGAAGTTCTTCCAGACTGGCCCGTGCCACGTTGGTGAGTTTGATTTCTGTTTTTTTGGAAGTTCCTGAAGCTTGGCTCCCTTCGGCAATATTTTGCACGCCTGATCGTGCGGCTTGTACCATCTGGTCACGAGTGCGACTCTACTTGTTGATATAGCGGTCGCAGAAACGGACGGTCACGTCGTAAATCAATTGGGATACCTGAAAACTTTTTAGGTTTCGGTAGCCACCATGTTTGGGAATCAATGGCTCGCTGATCCTGCTACGCATAAAAATCACCCCATCCCCATCGAATAAGAAATCACCCCTTTCACCACTCCTTCAATCCTAAAATCACGGTTGGCAGTAAAAGGAGGATACGCCTCAGAATTCAGGGAAGAAAGAATGACCTGTCCTGGGCTTTTTTGGATTTTTTTAATCAGCACTTCTCCTTTATTCACACATACAATGATGTCGCCATTGTGGGCGTCGTGAGTTTTTCTTACGATGACATAATCGCCGGGCTGGATTTTGGGTGTCATGGAATCGCCCTTGGCCTTGACCATGAAGGCTTCGGAAGATTTAAAGCCCAGAAGCCGCGAGGCAATGGGAATGCGGTCGATGGGGTGGGAATCTAATAGGGAGCCCTTTGGGCCGCACTGGGCCTGGCCGTAAAGATTGATGTAGGTGATTTGTTTTTCGGGCGAGTCGGCGAGAATTTGGTAATCTTTGGGGTTGGTGGGGTTTCGTCTTAAAAAACCTTTTTTTTCCAGCTGCTGAATATGATGATGCACGACGCTTGGTGATGAAATCCCCAGATGTTCTTGCAGTTCACGGACTGAAAGTGGGTCCTCAACATTTTTTTGCAAGAGTTTGAGAAGGTCTTGCTGGGTGGAGTGAAGTTTTTTCATAGATAATTAAATCGGGCCCATGGTTCGACGGGGCTCACCATGTCCAAATAGAGGGGGGAGCGAAGTCGAAGGGCAAATAAACTATATAAGCTGCCAAACAAAATATCAAGAACTTATTGACTTGTTCTAGTTTTTGTTCTACTTAAACTTTATAAGGAGAACAAACCATGTCATCTAAAAACACAAATCTTATTCCCACTTCCCGCTCTTCTGTAAGCGAGCCGCTCAAGCGGCTGATACTGGCTCTCTACAACCACGAATGCCATTATTGCGGCGTCACCCTTCATGGAGGAAACATCCAAATTGATCATGCCATTCCTCTTTCTAAAGGCGGGTGCACACTGCTTGAAAATTTGCGTGCGTCTTGTCCTATGTGTCACCACCAAAAAGCCAATCGCACAGAAACAGAATATTTTTCATGGAAAAAAACGAAGCAAACGCAATCAACTCTCACTCAATCCTTACTATCGAGGTTGTCATGGATTCAGAGCAGTTTAAGAAAATAAAAAAAACTAAAGGAACTTTATGAAAAAAGAATTGGTAATAGGTAATAAAATTGTTGTTTTTGAAGGCAAAAATATTCGCCGCTATTGGGATGATGAAAAGGAACTGTGGTATTTCTCCGTTGTTGATGTGATTGCCATCCTGACAGATAGCTCTAATCCTGGGGTTTATTGGAGAGTTCTCAAAAAAAGACTCTTAAGTGAAGGCGCAAATGAAACCGTTACAAAATGTAACGGTTTGAAAATGCCTGCTGCTGATGGGAAAATGCGTGTTACAGACATGGCGGATACGGAAACCATGTTTCGCCTTGTTCAATCCGTTCCTTCACCCAAAGCGGAACCCTTTAAACGCTGGCTTGCCAAGGTAGGCTATGAACGTGTTCAAGAAATTGAAGACCCCGAATTGGCATCTAAAAGGGCTAAGGCTTTGTACAAGGCTAAGGGGTATCCTCAGAGCTGGATTGAAAAGCGTGTGCGTGGGATTGCTATCCGCGAAGAGCTTACCGATGAATGGAAAAAACGAAAAGTTGGTGGGGATCAAAAATATGCCATTCTGACCGCTGAGATTTCAAAAGCCACATTTGGTGTGACGCTCTCTGAATATAAAAATCTCAAAGGTCTGAAACGTGAAAATCTTCGGGATCACATGACTGATCTTGAACTTATTTTTACGATGTTGGGTGAGGCCTCGACAACAGAAATTACTCGAAAAGATGATGCCAAGGGTTTTGAACAGAATAAATCGGCGGCTGTTCGTGGGGGTAGAGTTGCGGGCAATGCCAGAAAAGAATTGGAGACTCAAACCAATCAGAGTGTTGTGACAAAACAAAATTATTTGAGGCTCAAAGAAAAAACGAAAAACAATTTTAATGTCTAAGGGGGTAAAACAGCATTGCGGGCGGGGAAGTGATTTCAATCCATTCAACCGATTCGAGACAATTCATATTCAAAAGGAATTGAGCGAAATTACGGTGGACGATCCCACTCCGAAAACGGAACTTTATTTCGACAGTTCCAAATCCATCCTCTCCCACAATGACAGCCCGGATGTTGGTTTTGATACGAGCCTTAATCCCTATCGCGGGTGCGAGCATGGATGCGTGTATTGCTATGCGCGGCCAACGCATGAATATTTGGGATTTTCCGGCGGATTGGATTTTGAAACGAAGATCATGGTTAAAAAGGACGCACCGAAGTTGCTTTTTAAGGAACTTTCCTCCAAAAAATGGAAGCCGCAGGTGATTGTGATGAGTGGGGTGACCGATTGTTACCAACCCATCGAGCGTAAATTGGAAATCACGCGTCGATGTCTGGAAGTCTTGGTTGAATTTAAAAACCCGGTAGTCATCATTACAAAAAACCATTTGGTCACGCGAGATATCGATCTCTTTAAAAAATTGGCGGAGCACGATGCTGTATGTGTGAATATTTCCATCACCTCACTTGACCCCGCGCTTACGCGCATCATGGAGCCACGGACTTCGATGCCATCTGCCCGGTTGGAAGCGCTGCGTGAGCTCACTTGCGCTAAAATCCCCACGGGGGTGATGGTGGCGCCCATTCTTCCTGCAATCAACGACATGGAAATCCCTGCCATCCTTAAAGAAGCGAGGTTTGCCGGGGCCATGCGTGCCGGGTATGTGATCGTCCGATTGCCCTATGCCAACAAGGATTTGTTTGTGGATTGGCTGGAAAAATATTTTCCGGACCGTAAGGACAAAGTCCTTCATCGTCTGCAATCTTTGCGCAGTGGCAAGCTCAACAGTTCCCAGTTTGGAGACCGCATGCGCGGACAGGGGTTTTGGGCGGAGCAGGTGAGGGATATTTTTAAGCTCGCTTATCCCCTACGCTCGTTGGCTTCGGGGACGAGCCTTGCTGGGTCAAAACCCCGTCCGCCTAAGGCGGACGGAATCTTGGGTCCAGGGCTTGCCCTGGGGTGCATACCATTGATAAAAAAGCGGGGTTTACAGGGGAGAACGTGGAAGTAAGTGCCGCCTCCTTTAGGCGCCCGGCTTACGGGGGGCAAATGGATTTGTTTTAGAATTGGCCTTATAAATACCGTGTCATGGTTCGACCACCGCGTAGCGGTGGTCCCGTGTGTGGAACGGGGCTCACCATGTCCAATTAAAAAGGAGACCCTGACCCCGCTATGCGCTGGTCGAAGGGTTACTCTCCATTTATGAGATGGGTTTCATCAATGATTTTCATCCTTTTCCGTTTTCCCTGTAATCAATCGTGCCGACCGACTAGGGGTGAAGTAATTCCAAATCCATTGCGTAAGAACCAAGATCTTGTTCCCAAATTGTAAAATGTACATCAGATGGACAAACAACCATATCAGCCATGCAAAAAAGCCGCTGAAATGTAAACCCTTGAAATCGACCACGGCTTTGGCCTTTCCGATGGTCGCCATGCTGCCTTTGTCATGATAATGAAACGGTGTCGGCTTATGGCCATGTGCCTGTACGCCTTGTTTGATCAATTCGGCGACATATTTTCCCTGTTGCATGGCCACGGGGGCGACGCCTGGGAGGGGGTTGCCTGTTTCATCCCTGGCATGGGCCAAATCCCCGATGACAAAAATCTCCGGATGGTTTTTTAAGCTTAAATCAGGTTCCACAAAAATGCGTCCCTGCTTGTCGGTGGAGATGCCGGTTTTTTGGGCCAAGGTTTTTCCCAAGGATGAAGCTTGAACGCCGGCAGCCCACAAAACGGTACGGGTTGGAATTGTTTGGGTGGATTTTTTTGAGGAAACCGTAATGTATTCATCCTGAATGTCAGTGACAAAACAGCCGGTATGCACTTCGACTCCCATTGAAACAAGGGTCTGCCGGGTTTTTTCCGATAATTCTTTTGGATAGGTTAAAAGAACTCTGTCTAATCCTTCCACCAAAATAATCCGAATCTCTTTGACATGAATCGCTCTGAAATCTTTTTTAAGGATTTGCCGTGCAATGTCGGCCAAGGCCCCGGCAAGCTCAACGCCGGTGGGGCCACCCCCTATGACAACAAAAGTAAGATGGGCCTTTCTTTTTGATTCATCCGTTTCTTTTTCAGCTTGTTCATAGGCCAGCAAAATTCGTTTCCTCATTTCCAGGGCATCCTCAATTGTTTTAAGCCCCGGCGCTTTTCCCATCCATTCAGGATGCCCAAAGTAATGATGATGGGAGCCGGTGGCCACAATAAGAGTGTCATAGGGAAGGGCCTTGTCTGTGAGGGTTATTTTTTTGTTGGCTGCATCGATATCGATCACTTCCCCTAAAATGACCTTTGTATTTTTTTGGTTGCGCAACACTGAACGTAAGGGTGCTGCAATATTAGCCGGCGATAAGCCCCCCGTGGCCACTTGGTAGAGAAGGGGTTGGAAGAGGTGGAAATTCCGCCGGTCGATAAGAGTGACCTCAACCGGCGCTTTTTTTAGTGCTGTGGCGGCATACAGCCCGCCAAAACCCCCTCCAATAATGATGACATGATGCATGCCCATGAAAGGAGTTTTACCAGCTGAAGTAAGAAAGCAAAAGGGAAATGGTCTCCCCAATTTGCAGTTTTATGAATCCGGGGATTTTTTTAAAAATTATCTCAACTCAGCTTTTATTTTGGGAATATTTGAAATTTTTGAAAACCAGGGCTCTGGCAGGGGGGGATCCATGTTTTTTTTCGGCCAATAATTTGTGAGTTGGGCTGTTTGGTACCCGTTCCTATTTTCAGAGAGCATTTGCACCGCACGGGCTCTCATCCAGTCAGTTTCCCTTGAATCGCCTGCGATGCTTTCCAGCCAGGAGATGTCTCGCTTTTTTCCGTTTTTAAATCGTATTTTCCCAGCCATGCCCAGTCACATACACAACCAGCAAGTCATCCTCATCGATTTTGGGAGCCAGACCTTGGATCAGTTTGTGAAGACTCGTTGCATCGGCTGCTGACTGGTAGTCCACGGGAAGTGAAGGGGCGTAGGGGCTTGCGACGGAAATGGTATAAGCGGGGTCTTCTCCTCTCAATGCGTGAATAGCGCGATCCACGTTGCTCAACACGTTGCTCAAAGTGATGCCGCGCTTGATTCCCTAGACCCGGCCATGGGCGGGTGTTCTCTTCGCCAGGTGCATTAATCGAGGGCGTTTTTTAACTTCTCCAGCGCCCTTGCCGCATAAGCCGCTCCTCTTTCTTTTTTATGAAGTGAGGCAATGTTTGAATCTTGGGGCAAAATTCCAAAATTGGCCTTCATGGGTTGAAAATTTTTTAAATCGGCATGGGTGATGTAGTGGCACAGGGCTCCCAACATGGTTGTGGGGGGAAGAGTAAGAAGTGCTTGGCTCTTGATGAAGCGAGCCATGTTTAAACCGGCAAAAAGACCTGTGGCGATGTTTCCCATGTAGCCTTCAACCCCGGTGATTTGGCCGGCAAAGAAAAGATCGTTTCGGTTTCTGGCTTGAAGTGTCGGGTTTAAAACCTTGGGTGAGGAAATAAAAGTGTTCCGGTGCATTTGTCCGTAACGGACGAATTCAGCGTTGGCCAGGCCGGGGATCATGCGAAAAATCCGTTCCTGCTCGTGAATTTTCAGATTGGTTTGAAACCCCACCAAATTAAAAAGCGTCCCAGCCACATTGTCTTGGCGCAACTGGACGACGGCGTAGGGCCTTTGACCCGTTTTGGGGTCATTTAATCCCACAGGCCGCATGGGGCCAAAGGCCAGCGATTTTTCTCCGCGCGAAGCAATAATTTCAACCGGCAAACATCCTTCAAAAAAATGATGGGCTCCGGCTTTCACCCCTTGGGCAATGCATTCTTCAAAAGATTTAAGCGGGATTCTTTCGGCTTTGAGTAATTCGGCAACAAAATTTTCGTATTGGTCTTTGGTGAAGGGGCAATTGATGTAATCACCTTCATTTTCATCGTAGCGCGATGCCCGATAGGCGATATTTGTATCAATCGATTCAGCCGTCACAATGGGAGCGATGGCATCAAAGAAAAAAAGATTCTCGTTTCCTGTAAATTTTTGAATGTCTAACGCCAAGTTTTGTGAAGTAAGGGGGCCGCTGGCAATAATGACGGGTCCGGCCGGGATGTTTTTTATTTCTTCTCGGATAAGCCTGATGAAAGGATGGCATGAAATGCTTTTGGTAACTTTGGCAGAAAATGCTTCTCGATCAACGGCCAAAGCATTTCCGGCAGGGACTTTGGTTTCTTCCGCAATTTTTAAAAGTTGGGAACCAAGTATCTTCAGCTCATCCTTCAAAAGACCGGAAGCCCGATCGGGAAGCTGGGATCCCAATGAGTTAGAGCAAACAATCTCGGCCAATTTCTCCGACGTATGGGCCCCGGTGGCGACAATGGGGCGCATTTCATAAAGTGTGACGGGAATATTCTGATTGGCTAATTGAAGGGCGGCTTCGCTCCCTGCTAAGCCGCCCCCAACAATAGTGACTTGAGAAACTGACAATTTTAGTGGCCTTTATGGTCGTGCTTGGCGTCTTTATTGCTATGATAAGGGCATGTCCCGCCTTTGCAGTCATGTTTTTTGCCTTCGTGTTTTTCTTTGCAGGCGCAGCAATCACAGTCTTCATGTTTTTTCTTCATGGCCGCTTTCATTTTGCGACGTTCGCCGGCGCTTATTTGGCCGTCGTGATTGGCATCATATTTTTCTTCCATTTTGGTATTCACCTCGGAATCGTGGTAGCGCGCCTTTTTGTGTTCGTCGCAGGCGTACGAGGTTTTAAGGGTAAAAGCCGAGACCAGAGAAAACGCGATCAAATAAATAAAAATGAATTTTTTCATAAATCCTCCTTTGTTAGATGGGCCAAAGCATAAGCCCGCCCTCATAAAAAATTCAACACAATTTTCCTGACCTTTGGACACAATGGGCGTAACCTTTATTTTCAATGATCTCCCCTCATATTTATTACAATAAAAAATAAAATCGTCATTCCCGCCACGTGACCCCGCATCGCGGGGTTCTGGGAGCGGGAATCCAATACTGGGCCCCCGCCCTCAGAAATCCTCGGAGTACCGAAGATTAGCGTGGCGGGGGTGACTTTTATAGATGTGTCCAAAGGTCAGAATTTTCAGATTGATCCTTCGACTCAAACTCGGCCCCCAAGGGGCCGAAATAAAAAAATGGATCAACCAATCCGCCGCAGGTGGAGAGTCGAAGGGTCGCTCAGGATGAAACTCGGGGGCTTACCCCCGAGTTGCTCATTTTCGTGGGGAACACTCTGTAGCCCCCTTTGAAGGGGCTACAGATTTGAAAAGAGATAAGATTTCTAAAAGTAGGTTATTTAGGGCACAAAGGTTTGGCAGGGGACGTAAAAGCAAGTGCATGTCGGGTTACTTTAATTTCCATCTGAGGGTTGGGTGATTTGTCCTCTGGGTTTACAGATTTTGGCATTTCATCACCAAACCCGAACTCACTAAAATAAAGCGTGACGCTGTCGGGCTTGACGACACAATGATTAACAGTATCTTCAAGGGCCGAGTCAACAGTGGCTCTAGATTTTTCAAGGTATAAGGGGTGTTTTGATGAAAACAAAACAACCGCATTTGTTGAAAAAAGTGCCGTTGAGCCTGGGGCAGTTTGCCCTTTATAAAATAAAAGATTGGTTCCGGAAACGGCCACTTTGTCTTTTATTCCGTCTCCATCAAAATCTTCCACCACTTCGGTGCCGTGGAATGTTAAAGTTTGGGCTTCTTCCCCTTTTTTGTAAGCTACAAAATACTGACCTGTACTATTTTCGATTGTTAAATTTGGAATGGATGTATTTGTCATAATCATCTCCTAGTAAATTTTTGTTTCTAGTTACATAATTACAAAAGTGAAATTGTTATCGCAAGAAGCTTTTGAAAGTTGCTAAGATTTTTTGTTTATTTTTAACGCTAAAAATCGCACAGCACTCACTTTTCGTCTCTTGGTTTTTTGGCTGTTTAACGCTTTGATGATGGGGAAAATATGGCTACTTACGTTATCGGTGACATTCAGGGTTGTTTTTATACCTTTCAGGCTCTCCTTAAAAAAATATCTTTTGATCCTTCTAAAGACAAACTCTGGCTCACAGGGGATCTTGTGAATCGTGGGGGGCACTCGCTAAAGGTTTTGGAGTGGTGTTATGAAAACAATCATTTACTTGTCAGCGTGCTGGGGAATCATGATGCCCATTTGCTTGCTGTAGCCCATGGGGTCAGGAATAAAAATGACGAAGATACTTTTGATGATATTTTATCAGCGCCCCAGGGGGAAAAACTTCTCAATTGGCTGGCCCACCGGCCCCTTCTCTATGCTGAAAATAAAAGAATGCTCGTCCATTCCGGCTTACTTCCCCAATGGACAGTAGAAGAAGCACTTGGCTTGGCCAAGGAAGTAGAAAACCAATTGCGCGGTCCATACATCAAGGAATTTTTAGCATCGCTGTACACCCAAAAAAATGAAATCTGGAATCCATTATTAAAAAATCCCATGCGATCCAAAGTGATCATGGATGTTCTGACACGCTTGCGTATTTGTACCCCTCAAGGGCAGATGGATTTTAAATACAAGGGGGCGCGGGGTGGCATTCCTGCCAGTTATCAAGCTTGGTTTGAACTTCCAAACCGCAAAAATACGGATGTTACCCTTTATTTCGGCCACTGGGGCTCAATCGGATTTTATAAAGGGCATAATGTTGTATGTGTTGATTCAGGTTGTGTATGGGGAACCAAACTCACCGCTTTTTGTCTTGAAGACGAACAGATTTTTCAAGTCCCTTTTTCCCAAAAAGATGCCCCTTAGAAACATCCATCCCTTCTAAAGTTTGAAAAAATTTAAATTTATTCCCCGCGGCTTGCCGCGGACCTTCGGAAGGGAAAGTTTGAAAACCGTAGG
>MGPH01000051.1 GCA_001797365.1 Deltaproteobacteria bacterium GWA2_45_12 | reverse complement strand
GCAAACTGGCGCTCCTCTACACATTGCCGCATCCAAGACCCCAGCTTTCAAGGCCGGGAAAGGTCTGAAGGACGCTGTAAGGTAATTCCGGTTTCTCCACTAGGTAATTGGAGAGGAATAATCGGGACGCAAGAAAACCCCTAAAGGAGGGGTTTTCGCGTTTTTACGCAGATAATGAGAATATCTATTATTCGATTCCTTAGAATACAGTGGTTATGTTTAATAGCAAAAGTTTTCGAAAATATTGGTTTTCTATGGTCGTCTCTTTAAAGGGGGATACCGTATATATAGCTAGTGTTCTGGCTTGGCGTATCCGGTCTGTCTTGCGTGTGCTCGTCGTTTACGTTCTTTGGTCTTCACTGCTTTTAAGTTACGGAAGTGTTTCTGACTACAGCCGTACCGCTCTTCTGAGTTATGTTCTTTTAACCATGATCGTTCAAGCCGTCGTTTTCTCCTCGAGAACTATTGATATCAGTAATGATATTAGCAGCGGTGACTTAACCAATATGTTGTTAAAGCCCGTTAATTACTTTAAATATTACTTGGCTCAGGACTTAGGTAATAAGGCAATGAACCTTGTCTTCTCGTTAGCGGAGTTTTCTTTGTTTATATACTTTTTTAAGCCCCCACTGTTTTTGCAATCGGATTTGGTTCTATCGGGAATATCTATACTTTTATTAGTTTTAGCGGTATTTATTTACTACTTTCTCAATATTATTCTTGGTTTTTTTAGCTTTTATAATCCCGAGAATGTCTGGGCCCCGAGATTCCTGTTTTTTGTGATTGTGGATTTCCTGGCGGGATCTTTATTTCCCTTAGATATCTTGCCGCCAATGTTCTTCAAACTGCTGATGTTGACGCCTTTTCCTTATTTTTTGTACTTTCCCATCGCCGTTTATTTGGGAAAATTTATCGGCGTTTCTTTGGTTTTTTATAGTTTTATTGGGTTAGTGTGGCTTTTTGTGCTTTCACGCTTAGCCGTTGTTCTTTGGAGGCGGGGTCTTAAGGCTTATGAAGCTTGGGGTAGGTAGCGACGGCTCAGTATTAATATGAATCTAAAAAGGTATTTAAAGATCTGGTACCTAACTACTGCCAATGCTGTGATGGCTGATGTCACTAAGAGATTTAGCTTAATACTTATCTTGTTGGGAAAAGCGATAAGAATCATACTTTTTGGTTTGTTCTTACTCCTACTCCTTTCGGGCAAAAAGCAGCTCGCGGGGTATTCCATTGATCAGGCGACCGTTTTTTACTTGACCTTTAATCTTATTGACACGTTATCTCAATTACTGTTGCGGGGTACCTATTATTTTAGAAATTTAGTAATTAAAGGGGACCTCGATTACGTTTTAATCCATCCGCTCAACCCGCTTTTTTCCGTTCTTTTCTCCCACACCGATATCCTTGATTTTATAATGCTTTGGCCGATACTCTTTGCTCTTATCTACTCATTGGGGCAACTTTCCGTATTAACTCTCATTGGTTTTGTATTATACTTGATCCTTATTTTCAATGGGCTTATTTTAGCTATGGCTTTCCACGTTCTTATCCTTTCAATGGCCATTACGACTTACGAGGTAGACAACACACTGATGATTTATAGAGATCTGAGTTCCTTAGGACGGGTGCCGGTGGACTTATATCGCGAACCTTTGCGTTTCTTTATCACCTTTATTTTGCCCGTGGGCATTATGGTGACCTTTCCGGTTAAAGCCCTCATCGGATTGCTGAACCCATTTATCATCATTATCTCTGTTTTTGTGACACTCGTATTTTTCAGGATGGCTATAGTTTTTTGGGACAGAGCCTTACGATCGTACTCGTCCGCTTCGAGTTGATCATCATGGAAAAAAAATATTTTATTACAACTTTCGGGTGTCAAGCTAACAGAGCCGATTCCGAAAATATTGCCGGGATGTTAGAGGTTTTAGGTATGAGTGAGGCAGCATCACTCTTCGAGGCTACTCTCATCATTATTAATACCTGTTCGGTGCGTCAAGCCTCGGAAGATAAAGTTTACGGTCTGGCCAATAAAATAAAAGAATTAAGAAGTAAGAATTCGCAGTTAAGAACTGTTTTGACTGGTTGTTTGGTGGGATCAGCGACGAGCGAGAGGCCGCGAATGAAACTAGGGTTTCTCAAAAGGAAAATGCCTTGGGTTGATTATTATTTAAACGTTAACGAACTCGCAAGTTTGCCCTCTTATCTCCTCAATTCCGGTTTTGTGGACGAATGGACGGTTAAGGCCGTCAATGTAAGCCATAGAACTCCGGGGGTTAAAAATGTTGTCTGGACGCCAAAATTTAGTGATCATGAAGGTGCGGCTTACATCAACATTTCCCAAGGTTGTGATAATTTTTGTACCTTCTGTGTTGTGCCCTACGCGCGCGGAGCGGAGATCAGCCGCAGCCAGGAAGAAATTCTTCGGGAAGTTAAACGGGCCGTCGGTTTAGGTTTCAGTGAGATTATGCTTCTCGGGCAGAATGTTAATTCGTGGGGACTGACACCGGAGAAGAAACTAATGAGTCGAAAACATCTGGGTATAATTCCTTTTGCAGCCCTCTTGAGAAAAGTTCATGATACTGAGGGCGTCAGGAAAATAAAGTTTATCACCTCAAACCCTTTTGATTTTTCCGCTGATCTCGTTGGGGCATTAAGAATGCCAAAGATAGATCGGTATCTTCATCTTCCGGTACAAAGCGGTGATAACGAAATTCTAAAGAAAATGGGCCGACGACACACCCGTGAGGATTATTTGGAGCTGGTGAGAGAGATTCGTGAAACCGTGCCGGAGATAGAACTTGGGACGGATGTCATTGTTGGCTTTCCCGGAGAAAACGAAAAGCAATTTTTAAATACCGTTGATCTTGTGAGAAAAGTCCAATTTAATGTCCTTTTTGTCGCCATATATTCGCCCCGTCCGGGAACAACCAGTGCCAAGATTTACAAAGATGATGTACCTCTTTTTGAGAAGCGTCGTCGCCACGCTTATCTCACTCAAGTTTGGAAGAGCTTGAAGAAGGGTTTGATAGATTGAAATAATGAACAAATTCGTCGTAATCCTTGGTCCGACAGCGACGGGAAAAACTTCCTTAGCGATATCGCTTTGCAAAAAGTTTAAGGGCGAGATTATTTCGGTGGATAGCCGTCAGGCCTACCGGGAGATGGAGATCGGGACGGGTAAGGCCACGATTGACAATGGACAAGTGACAATTGACAAAGGAGACACACCAATTCACCTTTATGATGTGGTAGGCCCAGATGAGCGGTTGAATGCTTTTGAATTTTCGAATCTCGCTTGGGAAAAGGTGGAGGAAATTTGGTCCGGTAACAAGGTCCCGTTTTTAGTTGGGGGAACCGGTTTTTATCTTGATGTGATTTTAGGCAGGCGAAAACTTTCTAATATTAGTGCCGACCCCGCGCTACGTTTCGAGTTAGAGGGGCTTTCAACCCTTGAGTTAATAGAAAAACTGAAGAAACTTTCTCCGCCGCGTCTTGAGGCAATTGACCAATATAATCGTTATCGTTTGATGAGAGCGATTGAGGTTGAAGAAGGAATTAAGAGTCAAGAGTTAAGAGTTAAGGGTGAAATGCCTCGTGATTTTAAGTGCCTGATCATTGGACTGACGGCGGAGAACGACCGTCTTTATGAAATTGCCGACGGGAGAGTGGACAGAATGATGGAGGTTGGACTCTTGGATGAAGTCAAAAGGCTTTCGGAAAAATATGGGTGGGAGGTTCCCGGTCTTAAAACCCTTGGCTATCGTGAATTTCTTCCTTATTTTGAAGGTAAAGTTCTTCTGTCCGGAGCGGTGCAAAAACTAAAGTACAATACACACGCTTATATTCGCCGGCAGAAAACGTATTTTAGGAAGAACACGGATATTAAGTGGTTCGATATTACTGACTGCGAATTTGATAAAGTGGTCTCTGACGCGGTAGAATCATTCTTATTATGAATCTCGTTATTTCGACGCGAACGATATTTACCTCTTTGTTGATGCTCAGCGTTTTTTGGATCCTTTATCAAGTCAAGGAGGTGGTCCTGCTTTTCTTCGTGGCTCTAATAATTTCTATGGCTCTGCTCCCCTTTATTGAAAGGTTGGAGAGCCGGGGTTTTTCAAGATCTCTAGCAACACTTCTCGTCTATTTCTCCGTCATCATCATTTTTTTGGCTATCTTAGGTACCGGTATTTCTCCAATGGTCGAGCAGACGACTCTCTTCCTTTCTCAACTGCCGAGGCTCATCGAATCAGTTTTGGAAAGTCCTTTAGTATTCCCAATTAGCCGTCAGGTTGTTGAAGAGTTAACCCGTCAGTTGGCTTCAGTTTCGGTTAATATCGTTAAAATAACCCTCGGCATCTTTGATAGCTTTTTAGCGGTGGTTACCGTTTTCGTTTTCAGTTTTTATTTTTCCTTAGGTTATGAGGAAATGCGTAGAAGATTCGCCTCGTTCTTTCCGGAAGAGGTCAAAAGAAAAATTAACGAATCTCTAAACGAGATCGAAAAAGTTATCGGCGGTTGGGTACGGGGAGAGTTTGTGCTGATGGTCGTCATCGCCGTTTTTTCTTATATTGGTTTGTCGGTCCTTCGTGTTGGTTATGTTTTACCGCTTTCCTTGATTGCCGGTGTCCTAGAAATTGTTCCTATCATCGGACCGCTTCTTTCGGCCATCCCAGCGGCAGTCGTGGGGTTTTCTAGCTCATCTGTTTTGGGATTTGGAGTGATTGCCCTTTATATTATAATTCAGCAGCTCGAGAATAATCTTATTGTGCCGCGGGTGATGGAGCGGGCCGTTGGACTCAGTCCCTTACTGACAATAAGCGTGATTTTTATTGGCGGGAAACTTTTTGGTATAGTTGGCGCCCTGCTGGCTGTCCCGGTTGTTCTCATCCTCCGTGTCATTATTCCGAAGTTTTTTTTCGAAAAAAGATAATTTCCGATGAAAAAATTAAAGAGGAAAACTTCAAAAACGGAATGGAAATCGTCCGGGCTTCCCAAAACGGTCCTTACATTACCGTAAAGTTCGAGGCCAAGACGCCGGAGCCGTACGAAGAATTCTTAAAAAATATCCGGAAATCGACTGGTTCTCGGTCGTTAACACCCACGCCTTAGATTGACGCCGTCGTCTTACCATTTGTCAGAGGAGATAACCTTAATTTGGCACAGTTCCCGGAAGCCTTCCTTACCGTGCTCCCGTCCCATGCCCGATTCTTTATAGCCACCGAAAGGGTTGCAGGTCAGCCAATGTGTGGCGGAGTTAATTTCGACCGTTCCTGCCTCTAGTTTTGAGGCCACTCTCTTCGCTCTTTTTTTATCTTTGGTGAAGATTAGGGAACCTAATCCGTATTTAGTGTCGTTGGCGAGTTTCAAAGCCTCCGCTTCCGTCTTGAAGGGAACAACGACAAGCACCGGACCAAATGTTTCTTCCGTCCAGACACGCATGTTCGGTTTGACGCCGGTTAATATAGTCGGGTAATAGTAAGCTCCTTTGTGTTCCAGAGGTCTTTTTCCGCCAATTACAACCTTGGCTCCTTTTTTTACGGCGTCTTTTACTTGGGCTTCGAGAAGATCGGCCTGCCTTTTCGCAACGAGACTGCCGATGTCTGTTTCTTCATTCTCCGGATCTCCAACCTTTTTACCCTCGACTTTTGTTTTAAGTTTTTTGATGACCTCGTTGAACAGAGATTCATGGACGAGAAGCCTCTTAAGAGCATCACACGTTTGGCCG
>MGPH01000050.1:52116-58045 GCA_001797365.1 Deltaproteobacteria bacterium GWA2_45_12 | reverse complement strand
GCAAGGGTTCTGGGAGATTGGGATAAAGGGATCGAAGAAATTAAAAAGAAATATAAGTTAGATAAAAAAGCTGTTGGGAAGAAGGCGGTAAAGCCAACGTCTTATATTATACCCGAACTATAATGTTTTAAGGAGATAAGCCATGTCTGTTACAGATACTAAAATCAAATGGGGAGATGCCTCCGCGTTTTATAAAGATGAAGATAACGATAACAAAAATGATTTTGATGATTTTGTTGTTTTAAATGGTGGCACTTGTTCTGGTGCGACTACTTGTAACCCTGATGAGGACAAACAAGTTATTTATGATGAATCTAAGGCGCTGCACCTTCAAACCACACCCACTGATGCTTATACCGGCCCAGTTTTTGTACAACTTAAAGCGCCCGATGCAACTAAACTAACAAACGATCAAGCCTATAAAGATAAATATAAAGCTTTTGCCACAAGTGTTGATGATTTTTTTCAGAAGTATCTTACAACGGAGCAAGATAAGGATGCCGCCAAAAAAGCATTTGCTACTTATAAGAAAATTTCAGGAAATGAGAAAAAAACATTTAAAGATTTTCTCATCGAAAAACTTGGCACTAAGGGGGGGCAAATTGCTGTTATTGAGGCTAATTTAACAATTGCTAACGGACCAATTCCTGCCTCCTCAGAACCATCTGCTGCTGCACCACCACCTATTGTAGAACCAGCAAGTGAGCCGGCAACCCCCCCTTCAGAAGCCCCACAACCTCCCAGTGAGGCTACTAATGTAGAACAAGGTGTAGCAGGTGCTGTGCAAGCAAATCAGAAGGACCCTGTATGGCCTTCAGACCCTTCAGAACAAGTGGATGCAATGAATGAGGAGATAGGCTCACTTGTTGAAGAGTTTACTAATGCGGAGATTACTATTGAAGGTGATAATCCGTTAGTAATTCTTAGTCACCTTACAGCAAATGTTAATGACATACTTACATCTTTACCTGGTTTAAAACAAAAAGAACTAGATGCTCAGGCTCGTGCAATACCAATTTTATCTCAGTACTTAAGTGCACCTTTAGATATGTATGCAGCAGCTGGTCTAAGCGCATTGCTGGCTTTATTAGTTGGCCGCCACTTAGCCATCAACGCCCGGGCCGATGCTCAGATAAGGGGAATGGGGGACTCTGTGCCACCTCAAAGACCCACTCGTACGGAAGCTGCTGACAGAAGAAGGGATTCACGGCAAGGCGATAGGGTTGTTGTGAGAAATGGAAGCAATCCTGTGGCTAGGGATGCTGGTACCGCACAGCAAGCTACAGACCGTGCGCAAGATTTAGCTAACGATTATCTTGGAAACCTGTTTGGCCGGTCACGATGGAATCCCATGCGGCTCTGGATCAGTGGCGTGGGTCGCCGGGCTTTTAGGCAATTGGAACGACGTATACGGATGGCCATTAACCATCATACCGATGCGATTAATGCTGCTGTCAGAAAAATTAAGAAAGCCCAAGCAAAAGCCATTGGAGGTGACGTTAAAGCTATCCCAAAAGTTGCAGCGGCTTTAAAAAGTTTGCAAAGCCATGTTGATGCCCTAGCGCCCTTGCTATCCCATGGGCCTCAACAAAACACTCCTCAACTTGTGAAGGCCCGTAAAGCAATGACCGGGGCTCGAACAGCCTTGCAAGGTTTGAAGGATGCAGCAATTCCTGCTAATGCTGCTCCTAATGTATTGGCCTTAAAAGCTTCAGCTCAAACACTAGGGGAAAACATTGGAAAGGTGTTGGATACAAAACAAGCTACACCAGCCACTGGAAATGCTGCCGGCGCCACTGGCGCCGCTGTGCCTGTCCCCCCCGTTATTAAACAAACAGTGGGTGGTGGGACGAAGACAATTTATCAAGTGAGTACGCTTACCGATGTCGGGCGTGAAGCTCTTACACGTGCGGGCGCTAATCTTGATGTTGTTCCTGACATAGCTTCTGTTGCTGTATATAAAAATGCTGCGGGGGAAATAACGGATTTTGTTTATTTAGATGCCGCAGGAGCCCAGTTGTCCAGTAAAAGCACGGCTGCTGGTGCTGCTAATATTTATTTACCAGCCGAGATTCCTGCTGCCCCCCTTCCTCTCCCACCCCCTGCAGACGCAGACACAGTTTCAAAGAATCCCATTTTTAAGGAAGTGTGTGACATTCCTATCGATACCACAGTTCTTATTGCTGAGATGGCAAAGGGGAACCAATCCTTGGAAAGAGCCCTCCATGCATTGGTTAATGGCGCAACAACAGTGGGCGAAATTCTTGATATTATCGACAACCTATCCAAGAAAAAGGCAGGTGATAAAGGTAAAATAAGCCAAGCTGTTGACAATATAGGCGGTGGCCCTGCTACTGCCAATACCATGGAAACTGCGCTTCGTAGTGCTATAGAAAGTGGTGTTGTCACAGAACAAAATTTACCATCTCTTTTAGTGGATCTGTTGATTGATCAAGTGCGTAGTGATGGTAATGCAATTGTGCTTCCCAACCAGGTAGCCCTTATAAGGATGAAGGGTAGAGTGGATAGGGAACAGGGACGAATTTTTAACGGACCGGCCCAACCAACACCTCCTCCTGCAGATAAAGGGAAAGCCCCATTGGGAGTACCTCCTCCTCCACCGGCTCCTGATCCGGCAAGACTTGCACCACCACTACCTCCTCCTCCCGCGCCGAGAGAAACCGGGCCAAAACTTCCTTCAGAAAATCCTATTTTTGCTCACGTGAAAGATTTGATTATTGACCATAATGAATTTGTGAGAGCTTTGGGCAAATTTGCGATGTCACGCAAAACGGGTAACAATGAAGTGTTGGTTATCAGTAGTTGGTATCGAGATGGCTACAGTACATGTAAAACAATGGGAGATTTCATTAATCATGTTCAAGCTACCGCTCTTGAAAATGCTTTGGCTTCGGGAGTCCTTACTGATGTAAGCACACCCCATCAAATTATCATCGTTCTCATCAGTCATGAAATCAGATTAATAAGAGATGGGGATCATAAAACTAAAGCATCTCGAAAGTTTAATCCAGACTACGTCAGGGATGTTGTGCTAGGCGTTGAGATTAACGATAAAGTTTTCAAACCCGCCGAGGCCGTAACACAAGACGCTGATGCTATACGTATTGCCCGACCTGTAGATGAAGCTTTACGGAGAGCCAATATCGATGATGGGTTACCCCCTGAAACGCCAGCACCTGAGCGTGCCCGTATTTTGGCTGAAAGGGCTGCGCAAGCAGCTGCAGGCCCCCCAGGCCCCCCAGCAACTCCTCCTAGGCCGGCAGGGAAACTGCCCGTTCCTCAAGCAGCACCCGGCGCCTCTCCGCTGCCTGTAGCAACGGCCATACCTGCGGCACGAAGGGCCCCTCCTCCTCGTGGGTTGGCTCGTCGGCCAGTAATAGAGGATATGGAAGCACTCATGGCTAGAGCGGCCCAATTTATGGGCCATGTTCAAGCCTTGGCAGCCCAGGTTGTAAAGGGTGTGGAAGAACAATACCAACAAGCAGTGGCTCAGGAAGTAAGCCGTTTAATGGTGCAAGCAGCTGCTGCAAGGGGAGAAAGCTATCTTCCTTCTGAAGTGCCCGCTACCATTTTGGAACAGGCCAAACGAAATGTGGCTGCCAGTGTAGGGGCCCCTGTTGAAGCTGTCAGCCAAGTTTCACAAAACCCTCTTAAAGATCTTCTGGAAAAATATTCCGATTTGTCTCCCTATGAACTTTTGAAGCGATTAAGAATAGAATCGGTGGCTTACCCAGAATTAAGAGCACAATTAAGAGTTGTAGGGGAAAAAGTAGCCATTCAGTTAAGGCTTAACCCTCAATTGCGTGCTTACACAGATGCCATTTTTGTTGAAAGTTTGAATAGGATGGCCCAAGCCCCAGAGATTGCTTCAAATATGGATGAGGTCGCAAGCCGTTATGTAAGGGATGTAGCTAGGCAAAAGTTAGAAGAAAGAAAAGCCGAACAAGCTCGTGCCGCCGAAACAACCCGTGCCTTGCGAGAACGTAGGGTTGAAGCGGAAAAAGGTAGGGCAAGGGAAGTTTTTGAAAAAGGTAGGCATAAGTAAGAGGCGTAGATGGTTTAACCACCGCGTAGCGGGGTCCCGTTTGCGGGATGTCCTGGGTGTATGGGAGCGCGTTCCGAGTGCCCCGAGTCATGGTTCGATCACCGCGTAGCGGGATTCCGTTTGCGGAACGGGGCTCACCATGTCCATTTATTTTTTTCATACCCTATACTCGGACATGGTGAGGTTTTCGAACCATGGATTTGTTCACATACTCGGACATGGTGAGCCCCGTCGAACCATGGATTTATCCCGCATGCGATTTTACTGGTATACAAAGGTACCCATCTTTTTTTCCTCCCCCCCCGCAACATTTTCGCGGTTTTGCCGATAATAAGAATGAAAAGAAATAACTCCCCCACCCCCCTTTTATTTTAAGAGGGGGGAAGAGGGGAAAATGAGTTTTAAATATTAGGGAGAATTTTATGGGAGATATAGATACACTGGCACCACAAAAACAATGGTTTCAAGGCAAAGTTTCTGAAGTTAATGCAGCTGGCGATGATGGTGCTAAAAGAGCAAAAATAGAAGAAATAAAAAATCAGATAACAACGGCTCTTAACACAGCAACTTCTGAGCAGTCAAAATATTATAGGAATGCTCTTGCCTGTCTTAATGGTGTGATAGAAGGCAGGGGAACTAATATTAATCAGTGTCCGGCGATGGCGGAGAAGGGGGAGGGTGTGGCAGTAGAGGGTGAATTAGATCCTATTTTGTCCAATACAGTTGGGTATTCGTTAAACCCCGATGGCGCAGGAGGCAAAGCGGATTCTATTTTTTGGCAGCCGGGTTTTTACTCTGCGGAAGCTGGAAAACGTGTAAAAGTTGCTTTTAATGCTTCGGCTATCATTTCTGGAAACCGTACAGGGGAAAGTATAAGCCCTTCAGACTCTGAAGGTGGAACCTTAACCGTTGCAGGAGCCGTTGAGGGCAGGCTTCAATTTCATATTATCAAGCCAATTTATTTGCTTGTGTCTGCCACCGGAGCCGCTGGCGTAGGTTGGAATGATGACGGCAAACCAGGTGTTGTTGTCTCTGCTGCTTATTTGATGGGTGTGGGTGTTAAGCCGGGAGATACTGTCGCTTTTGAAGCCGGTAGCTACGGTGGCCCTGCAGTTGCAAAATTTATCGGAACTCCAGAAACTTACGGCATTACTGGGCTTGGGGTTGCCGCTCAACTTTCTTTTTAATGTTTATTCCCACGCTTTTTGCGTGGGAAGGGCAAGTCTTCTACCTCCCCTTAATCCCCTCCTTACAAAGGAGGGGAGAATAATTTGGAGTAATCCCCTCTCCTTCGATCGCCGCGTAGCGGGATCCCGTGTGCGGGACAAGCTCAGGACAGCGCTTATCAAGGAGGGGGGAATTTAATTGCTTCTGTCCCCCTTAATAGGGGGGGACTACAGGGGGGTAACCAATTTGGCTACCTTTCCATTTCAAACCGTTCGATGTCTTTCATGGGATAGTGTTTCCAGTTAAAAGTGCACAGGGGTAATTTGTTTTCAATACTACAAGCGGCAATAAGGGCGTCAGCGACATCCATGCCATGGGATTTGGCATATTTTTTCAAATACATTCCCGCCCTTCGTCCCACGGATTGGGTGATATCAAGACATCGGAATAATTGAAGGGTTTCTCGCACCCGGTCTTCTTCATTGTCTTTTATACCATGATAGATTTCTGCTTCTGTTATGGAAGTGTAGGCTAAAAAAGATTCTTTTCCAATGAGGTCTTCAAGGGATTTTGTGACGGCCTTGTTGCCGCGTAAATGTTCAATGAGCACGTCGGTATCAAAAAGAATTTTTTTCATGACAAGCCCAATCTCCTGGCGCGGGATCCGGTTCGTAAAGAGCGGATATACTGTTCTGT
>MGPH01000050.1:0-52106 GCA_001797365.1 Deltaproteobacteria bacterium GWA2_45_12 | reverse complement strand
TTTGTTTGCTGATAAGGAATAGCCTGTAAAAAATTTGATCGTCTATGTAAAGCTGTGTTCGTTTCATAATGTATAATATACATCATTGTGTTTTGATTACAACCGGTTTTTTCCGCATCGATCATGAAGAATGTCGCGGGAGGAATAATAGGGTCCCCCACCCAGTTTATATTTGTTTTTCTTCCACACCCTTCCCGCCTCCATCACCATAAAACCCGCTAGTAACAACAGCATGATGCCGATGGCTGCATTAATGGCAGGGGTGCCAAAGCCGGTGGTTTGCCATTGGGTGAGGCCCATGGTGATTTGTTTGAATAGCGACCACACCGTCATCCCCATCACAAAAATCATCGGATAAAAAGTGAACCAGTATTTTTTCCCCGATTTTTTAAGCCAGATGGAAATACCCAAAAGGGTGAGGGCGGCCAGCATTTGGTTGGAGGTGCCAAACAACACCCAAAAGAGGGTCCAACTGCCTTCCTTGGCCGAAAGCAGAAAAAAAGCGGGAATGGCCACAGTAAGCCCCGTTCCCAGGGCGGCACCCCAAAAATTTTTAAGCCCTGTGAGTTCCTGAATGATGTAGCGCCCCAACCGCGTCGCCACATCCAGCGTATCAAACACAAAAGTCGAAAAAGCCATGGCTCCAAAAGTCATGGCAAAAACGAGATTTTCCTTCCCTATAATAAGCGTTAAAAACTGTCCTAGGCCTGCCCCATACACTTGTGCCGGCGGCCCCACGGCCTGGCTTGCCGGCAAAATCATGAACGTGGTCAGGGCCATCACAGCGACAAAACCTTCCATGAGCATGGCGCCGTAGCCGACGGGATGGCAGTGGGTTTCTTTGTCAATTTGTTTGGAAGTGGTGCCGGTGCAGACCAGACCGTGAAAGCCCGAACATGCCCCGCAGGCAATGGTGACAAATAAAAAAGGGAAGAGGGAACCAGTCAAGCCGGGGGCCTGCCAGGTTTTAAAGGCAGGTTGGGTAATTTCGTATCCCCCAAAAAAAAGCCCCAGTGTGCCTACAGCCAGGGCCATGTACAAAACAAAGCCGCCCAAATAGCCGCGCGGTTGAAGAAGCATCCACACGGGTAAAAGGCTGGCCACAAAACAATAAGCCAAAATCGTGAGGCCCCAGCTTTTTTGACCCATGACAAAAAAACCGTCCCAGTGCGTTCCCAGCCAAACAGCGCCCAGTGTGGCCGGGACAAAAACAAGGGTGACAAGCCACAGGGGTGGATTGAATTTTTTTTGGATGATGCCAAGGACAATCGACAGGGCCAGATAAAGCGCGCTGGCCATGGCCACAGCCCCGCCGCGGTTAAATGACACATTCAACCCCTGCAATTCTTCGCTTTTTCCCAAAAAAGTGCTGGCGGTAATATCGGTGAACGCCACAATCACGTATAAAAGGGCCAGCCATATAAAGCCCATCATGGCCAGGGCCGCTTTGCTTCCGATGTTTTCGCGAATAATTTCCGCAATGGAGTTCCCCTTGTGGCGCACGCTGGCCATAAGCGCCCCAAAATCGTGCACGGCTCCAATAAAGACAACGCCAAATCCAATCCATAACAAACAAGGGAGCCACCCAAAATTCTGTGCCGCCAAAATGGGCCCGGCGATCGGCCCTGCTGCTGCGATGGCGCTAAAATGCTGGCTTAGAAGGTAGAATGGTTTGGTGGGGACAAAATCAACCCCGTCATTAAAAGTGTGGGCCGGGGTCTGGTTTTTATCCGTTGGAATAAAAACGCGGGCGATGAATTTACCGTAGAAGTGGTAGCCCAAAAAAAGAACAACCAAAACGAGGATGGCAAGTAAGGGGAGGGGCATGGTTGATGGGTTTTTTGTAGGGGCGATTCATGAATCGTCCTTACGGTTATTTATACTTAATCGCGTACCCGGCACAGTACTGAAATGTTTTTTTCCAGCCTTCCTGGCAGCTAAATTCCATAACGGCATCGGCTTTAAGCTGGTAGGCCTTGACTCGTATCTGTTTCACAATTCCTTTAATATTTTTGTTAAACACATCCTGGCCGTCGATTTCCCCCAAAATGACATAATCTCCTTCCACCTTGTCGCGAAAAATGGGGATTTGGTCTATTTGCTCGTCAACGGTTTCTTCTTGGGCGCGGGTGTCACGATGGTTGTCAAACTTGTTGCGTTGTTGGGCGTGTGAAATGATGGGGAGTAAAAAAAATAAAAGTAAAAGGTATTTCATAAAACGGGTCTGGTAAATGCCGAGTGATGGTTCGACGGAGCTCACCATGTCCGGGTAAGGGCAATTCATGAATTGCCCTTACAAAAAGGAAACCCTAAGCCTGTCCCGCGCACGAGATCCCGCTACGCGGTGATCGAACCATTACTCGGCATTTAGATGAACCATAATTATTTCTGCTGTCCCTGGGCTTCCAATACTTTAACAATATCCTGAACATTGTTCTTCATCGATGACTTGAAAATGGATCGTGTCAAAAAATGGGGGACGGAAATGCCGGGATCGGCCTTGTATTCCCCGCGAAACTCGATCCAGCCGGGATTTTCCGGCACAGGGAGCAATTCCCAATAACCTTTAAGGGACTTGAAATTGCCCACCGTCATCTCGTAGTCATAACGATATTCTTTTTTTTGGGCATTATTTTCATTGTTTTTAACCTTCATGACAACCCATCGGTCCTTTAAGGGGAACGGAAAAGCAAAGCGCTGAAAGGCATAACTTTCCCAAATTTTTCCGGGGACACGGTAAAGTTCGGAAGGGGAAATCTCTTCTCCCACTAATTCATAAAATGCCTGGATATTGGTCGGTTTTTTTTCATTGACGAGTTCAAACTGGTTTTTGTCAATTGACCGGGAGTCTTTATAGTCATCATGAATGATCTTCCACTGGTTGATATCAATTAAAGCATGCCATAACTTGTCGGCCGGAAAATCAAGCCATGTACGAAAACTGCATTTGGTTGCCGTGCTCTTTTTTTCAAACTCGACTATGGCCCACATTTTACCCTGTTTTAACTCTTCATCCGCTTCCGGATGAAAGGTGTTGTAGGCATGGGCCTGGAAGCTGACACCAAATAAAAAGATCAAAAAGAGGATTTTTTTCATGGGTATGAGGCATAGCCTAACCAAAAAAGGCTGACAATGGGGAAATGGGGGGGATACGGGTGCGGGTAAAATCCCCCTTAGTCCCCCTTTTTTAAAGGGGGATGGAATGTGGGAATCGGCTCCCTTCCCTGACGTAACTGGTAATACCTGACTGCCTGATTATGTTGGTCCAAATTTTCGGAAAAAAAATGGCTGCCATCGCCTTTGCCCACAAAATAAAGGGCCTGGGTTTGGGCGGGGTGGAGGACTGCCTGCATGGATTCCCATCCGGGCGAACAAATGGGACCGGGGGGGAGTCCGGGACGGGTGTAAGTGTTATAGGGGGTGTCACGTTCAAGGTCGGCCAGGGTGAGGTTGCCGTTAAAATGGGGAATGCCATAAATGACAGAAGGGTCTGTTTGAAGGAGCATGCCCAATTTAAGCCGGTTTAAAAAAACCCCGGCGATCAAAGGGCGTTCAGAGCCAAGCCCCGTCTCTTTTTCAATAAGGGAAGCCAGTGTCACCCATTGATGCAGATTTAACCCCATCGAAGCGGCCTTGTTTTTTTCTTCATCCATCAGTTTTTTTGCAAACAAACGAACCATGTTTTCCATGAGGTTTTTTGCCGTGGATGTTTTGGTGTAAGTGTAGGTTTCAGGAAAAAGATAGCCCTCTAAACTTGTGGCTTCTACGCCCAACGGGCGCAGTAAGCTTGTTTCTTTTTTAAGAAGAAACCATTCCTGTTTTGTGGCAAGGCCCTTGGTGATGAGAATGTCTCCAATCTGATCCAGATTAAAACCCTCGGGAATGGTCAGGGCATATTGCCTCACCTGACCCGCCACCATTTTGTCCAAAACTTGCAAGGGACGGAGCCCGGCTTCCAGTTCATATTCGCCGGCTTTAAGTTTGTTCGCTTTTTTTATGAGACGGGCATAAAGTTCAAAAGAAAGCTTATGAGGAATGACCTTGTTTTCAAAAAGAAGACGGCTAATAGTTTTAAGCGAGGCTCCTGGGGGAATTTCTAAGATAATGGTTTGAGGGTTCTGGTAGGCGAAAAAATATTGCGTCCATTTCCAACCTGCAAAGGTAACAGCGGCTAATAAAAAAAGAATGAAAAGGAATTTTTTCATAATTTTGTAAGGGCAATTCATGAATTGCCCTTACAACTAGCTAAGTGAATCCAAATACCCCTGCAAAATAAACACGGCGGCCATTTTATCGATGACTTTGGCCCGTTTTGCGCGGGAAAGATCGGCTTCGAGCAACACACGTTCGGCGCCCACCGTCGACAGCCGTTCGTCCCAAAAAGTGATCGTGACATTAATATTTTTGGCCCATTTTAAAAAGTCGTCCATGAATTTCCGCACTTTTTCCGACTGGGGGCCTTCTGATCCATTCATGTTTAAGGGAAGCCCCACCACAATTTGCCTGACGGTCTGGCTTTTGATGATTTCAGCCAGGCGTTTCCAGGCTTGCGACACGGTTTGATAACGGATGGTTTCCACCGGTTGGGCTGTCATCCGCAAGGGATCGCTTAAAGCCACGCCCACCGTTTTTGTGCCGACATCCAAGCCCAGAATTCTCATAGGGAGTGAGTATGCCCAAAGGATTTGTTTATTGCAATGTCGGACTGGCAAAATTGAAAACGACTTTCAAAAATTGCTTGATTTAAAAGGCCTGTTTGCTAGCTTTGTTTTCATGTCTTCGCAAAAGAAGCAATACATTGAAACACTCAATCAATACCTTTCCACCAAGGGGCTAAAAAAAACCCATCAAAGGGATGTTATCTGCAATATTTTTTTTGCTCCCCCGCACAGGCATTATCGCATTGAAGATATTTTGGAAAAATCACGCAAGGAAGATTCCACAATCAGCTATGCCACCGTTTATCGCACCTTGATGCTTCTTGTGGAAGCGGGCCTGGCCACCCAACGCCATTTTGGGAAGGGGCAGTCACTGTTTGAGTCAGTCGCCAGCCATCATCATGACCATCTCATATGTACCCAATGTGGGGTTATTATAGAATTTGAAAACGATGCCATTGAAAAATTGCAGGAGTCAGTGGCCAAAAAACACAATTTCAAGCTTACCAACCATAAGATGGAATTGTATGGGTTATGCCATAAATGTAAATAATAGCGTGTTGACAAATCAAAATTGACCCTTCGACGGGGCTCCCTCCAGAGGCGGGCAGGCAGGGTGTCCATTATAGGACATGGTGAGCCCCGTCGAACCATGAATTGGGATTGTCAACAAACTGCTAATGAAGTTTTTCAATTTTTTAGTTTTTCTATCCATCTTTCTTGTCTCATCCCCTCAAGCTTACTCTCACTCCAATGATGATGTCCTGCGTGCCGTGGGCTTGGCCGAATACATTGCCGGTGATTACGATAAGGCGGTCGCTTCTGAAGGCAAAAAAATAATCAATGAAGATGAATTTCTGGAAATGCAGGATTTTGCCGGCATCATTTTTGGCTATATCCAAAAACTAACCACGGCCGATTCTCCCCTTTTAAAACAGGCAGGCGACCTTCAAAAGGCCATTTTCCAAAAAGACCCGGTATCCGGGGTCCAAAACAGGGCGGTTTCCTTGAAAAATGAAATAATCCGTCAGTTTTCGATAGCAGTAGCGCCTCAGAAAAAACCCGATTTAGAACGTGGACGCGCTCTATTTTTGCAGTCGTGCAGTACATGTCACGGCGCCGATGGTCTTTCGCAAACGCCTGCTGCAGGGCATTTCCCCATCAAACCACCCGCTTTTGCCAATCATGAAGTTTTGGAAAAACTTTCTCCCTTTCGGGTTTTTAATACCGTCACCTTTGGCATCGAAAAAACACCCATGCCTTCTTTTGGCATGCTTTCAGCCGAAGATCGATGGGCCGTGGCTTCCTATGTTTTTCTTTTAAGAAATAATTTATCTGCTCCCACTACGGAAAGAGCTCCTATCATCGACTGGGAAAAAACCATGGCCTTAACCGATGGTGAGTTGTTGGCCTTGTTGTCTGAAAAAGGTTTGAAAGACGATGTGGCCTTAAGTGCTTTAAGCCAGGTGCGGCATTTAAATGGAAAGGCCCCCTTAACCGCTTCTTCGCACAAAGCCGGTGCAGAAATTGAACAGACTCTCAAGATGCTTCGGGATTCGGTCAAAGCCCTGGAAGAAGGAAAAAAAGAAGAAGCCCTTAATTTGTGCGTGAGTGCTTATTTAGATGGTTTTGAAAAAACAGAGGCATTTTTCAAATCGTCCGGACATGGCGATCTGGTCAATCATATTGAACGCGATTTTCTTCATTTAAGAAAAATAATCAGGGAGGGAAGTACTCCAGATATTGTAGTGGCCAGCCTCACAAAAAATTTAACGGAAGCCAAAAATATTTTACAGGAAGAAGGGGTCGTTAATCGTTGGGTTTCCATGACGGCTTCGTTCATGATTGTTTTCAGGGAAGGGATGGAAGCTATTTTGCTGCTCGCCATTATTTTTTCAGTCCTTCAGGCGTTAAAGAATGATGAGTACAAAAAATGGGTGCATGCCAGTTGGGTTTTGGCTTTGTTCGTCGGATTTTTGACCTGGCTTGTAGCGCGCAAAGTGGTGAGTGGTGCGGCCAGAGAGGGTTTGGAAGGTTGGGTGAGTTTGCTTGCGGCCCTGGTTCTTTTGTATGTCAGTTTTTGGTTGTTGGCCAAAAAAGATGCCGAACGTTGGAAGCAGTTTCTCATGGGAAAAATTCGTGGAAAGACATTTGGGGCTTTTACCATTTCTTTGGTCGCTTTCATGGCGGTTTATCGCGAGGTTTTTGAATCCATCCTTTTTTATGAGGCCTTAAGTGTGCAAGGAACCCATCAGCCGGTGTGGCTTGTGTCCGGGGTTGTTCTGGGATTTGTCGTATTAATCATTATTGCCTGGATGATCTTAAAGCTTGGCAAAAAAATTCCCCTGAACCTATTTTTTGGGGTGAGCGGTGTTCTGCTTTACTTGCTGGCCGTTGTCTTTTTTGGACAGGGCATTCACAACCTCCAGGAAGCTGATTTTTTGCCCCAAACACCCATTCCCTTTTTAACTATTCCCTTTTTGGGGATTTATCCCTTCGCCGAAAGCCTGGGGGTGCAATTTGTCTTTGTGGTTATTTTTGGCTTGGGGCTTTTATGGCAATTATGGGTCAAAGTTCCCCGCGAAGAAAAACAGCTTGAGCAACAGATGGCGGACACCTCTGTTGAACTCTTAAATGTGCATGAGTTGGGAGAACATTTAAAAGAGCATTTGGGCGAACTTAAAAAACGCCTGGGACGCGGGGATATTTCAAAGGAAGAAATGCGCGAGGTTGTGGGGCATATGGAAGATTTGGATGAGGGGATTCATCATGCCATCATGCGCCTGGAAGAATTGCAGGCCCATTTGCCCTTGCAGTTTGAAGAGATTTATCGTGATGTCGAAGGATTAAAAGACAAGGACGAAAAACAACGATTGCTTGAAAAGGTCCAAAAATTTAAGATTCACATGTCCTGTCTTAAACACCGTACGGGGGAATAAATGGCCCTTACCAGCCTTGATGATTATTTAGATGAAATGACCGCCAAAAAGCATGTGGTGGGTACGTGGGGTTTTAATTCCAACCGTGACTTTTCGCGTGTTTCCGCCGAAGAAACCAATGTCTGGTTTTTTGAGCAGGTGTTTAATTTTTTGCGGGCCTTTTTTGGTCTTATCCTTCCTGACAATATCGAGTTGATCACCTACAATGCCACCAAGCATGTCAAAAAAGAAAACCTGGAACAGCAAACCTTTCTGGATGAATTGATGTTGATGATGAAAAATTTGAAGGAACCGCTCTGGACCTTGCGGCTTAATTTGAACCTGGTTGGTTTTATCCGTACCCATCACAATCCGGATAATCTGGTGCGCATTCAAATCCAGGAACCGAGTTCGTTTATCGTTTGGGGAGGGCCTGATGAAACGGGGTTTCAGAATTTCAGTATCAGCTACACCTTGTTTAATGAAAGCCTGCTTGAAGGCACCGATGAAATGCTGTGGTCGGTAAACCAGCCTCTTTTAGAAAAAGCCCTTCGTAAATGGGAAACCCAGACTGGCCAGATTATTGATGTGGTTGACTCCAATGGCCCCACGGCCCAGACATTCCGCCACGGTTTCAAACCCCCGCGTGGGCGAGTGCCCGTGGGAAAAAGACCCCCTCCTCCACGTAAACCCTAGAAAATTTCTAACCCCACCTTATCAATCCCGCTCCCCACGACAGGCCTGACCCAAAGCTGGTGGTGAGAATGAGTTCCCCTTTTTTTATTTTTCCGGCATTGATGGCTTCATCGAGTGTAATGGGAATGGCCGCAGAGGAGGTGTTGCCATATTTTTGGATGGTGGTGTGCACTTGGCTCATGGGAATTTTCAGGTTTTCGGCGATGGCTTCGATGATGCGCAAATTGGCTTGATGGGGAACGACGTGATCAATATTTTTGACAGATAAATTGTGAGCCACCAGAATTTCCTGACAGACCAGACTCATGCTATGCACGGCTTTTTCAAAAACAAAACGCCCATCCATGGTGGGGGCGGTTTTTCCTGACTTGATCATTTCTTGTGTAATTCGAGGATGGAAAAGAGACCCAGGAGCCTCACACCAAAGTTTGTTAAAATGGAGTCCGTCGGAATGGAGCTTTGTAGCCAATACTCCATGATCCCCTTCCGTGCGTTCTAAAAGAACAGCGCCGGCACCATCACCAAAAATAACACTCATCATGCGGCCTTGGGGGCTAAAATCGAGGGCCGTTGAATGCACTTCACTCGCCACAATCAGAACACATTCATATTTTCCGGATTGTATGAGGCTGTTGCCCAGTTCAAGGGCAAATAAAAATCCCGGAGATGTATTGTGAATATCAAAGGCCGGAATCTTGTGGCATCCAAGCTTGGTTTGGATGAGTACCCCAATGCCGGGGGCATTGTAGTCAGGGGTGGAGGTTGCGGCCAAAATGCAATCAACGTCCCCCGCTGTCTTTTGGGCTTTCTCCAAGGCTTTTTTTGCAGCATTGACAGCCAGGTCGGAGGTGCCGACCCCGGCATCGACAAATCGCCTTTCCTGAATGCCGACTTTTTCACGAATCCAGGCATCGGTCGTGTCGAGTTTTTTTTCCAGTTCCTTGTTGGAAACAACACGTGGGGGAAGGTAAGAACCTGTTCCGGTGATGAGGGCGTGGGAGGGCATAGAAAATTATTTTTTGATTATCCTACCCCTCCTGTATCCTCCCCTTATCCCGCAAACGGGATCCCGCTTCGCGGGACAAAGGGGAGGAGATTGTCAAATTCTCCCCTCCTTTATAAGCGCCGTCCTGAGCTTGTCCCGCGCACGGGATCCCGCTACGCGGCGATCGAAGGAGAGGGGATTAAGGGGAGGTAGTGGTTTATCCCAAAAATTTAAACCCTTTGATGAAATTTTGGAAAGGGCGGGTGTAGAGTTGGAATTGGTCCGCGGGGAAACTGGCTGTTAAATTGATGGCCGCATCATTGCGGATGCACGAAACCTGGATTTGCTGCACCATTTGTCCGGCTTGAATATGGTCCAAATTACCGGACTGGTTTCCCATCATTTTTTTCATGGCGGCAAGATCCCAGGTGCACACCATCATTTTGGCGGGGACTCCATCCAACGATACATCTTTTTCTTCCAAAATTTTGAAACTCTCAATGCCACGGGATTGCACCGATTTTTTTATTTTTTCAAAATAAGCATTCAAGTCAGTGGGTTGGGCCAGCCTTTCCTTGGTAAGAATAATGTTGGGACGCACTTTTTTATCGGTGGATGGCATGGTCAAAGTAACCATACCCTGGTCCGTCCAGTTGGCGGGTATTTCAACTTCAAAATCGGTCATACTTAATTTCGACATATGCAATACTCCTTAAATTTGACACCCCACCACTGATAGCGGGGATATTGGGTCATTGTAGGGAAAGAAGGAATGAATGCAAAGTGGAATTTGTGGGAAAAGAAAACGAGAACGGGAACGGGAACGGGGGAAAATCCCCCTGAATCCCCCTTTTGTAAAGGGGGAAAGAATACAGGGATCCCCTGGCTTTCATCCCCCTTTGTCACCGCGTAGCGGGATCCCGTATGCGGGAAAAAAGGGGGGTAGGGGGGATTTGAGCCCGTATTTGTTTCCGTACCCGTTTTTTCTTTAATCCCTAAAATTATTGAATTGAAGCGGGATGCCAAAATCCCTCGATTTCAAAAAGGCAATGGCTTCCTGAAGGTCATCCTTCTTTTTTCCGGAAATACGCACTTTTTGGTCCTGGATTTGGGCCTGCACTTTCAGTTTTGTGTCTTTGATTGATTTGATGATTTCCCTGGCCTTGTCTTGTTCAATGCCCAAGACGAGTTTAGCTTCCCGCTTTTTAAAATTTCCGGCGGCATCAAAGGGAGCCTCAAACTGGACGGATTGAAGTCCAATGCCGCGTTTGACCAGTTTGGATTGAAAAATATCGGTGAGGGCTTTTAGTTTGTAGTCGTCATCGCCGGAGAGTTTGACGACTTTTTTTTCTTTATCAAATTCAATCGTACTTTTGGACCCCTTAAAATCGTAACGTGTGACAATTTCTTTGACCGTTTGATTAACGGCATTGTCAACTTCCTGCAAATTGACTTCTGAAACAGTATCAAAGCTGGGCATAAAATAGACTCCTTGGTTTTCTACCCCCTGTAGTCCCCCTTATCCCGCAAACGGGATCCCGCTTCGCGGGATTAAGGGGGACAGAAGGAAAGCATGTAATTCCCCCTATCCGCCAAAGGCGGACAGGCAGTAAAATCTCCCCTCCTTGATAAGGAGGGGAGAAAGGGGAGGTAGGATTTTTTCATTAAAATTCTCTCTTATTCCTTACGATGAAGCCTTAAAAAGGCTCGAGTTTAAATTTTCATTCAAGCCAATGTCGACAAATTGATAAATCGTATAATTGCCTGAAACATGAAACAGAATCAAATTTTCCACCAGAAAAGTTTTGGGGTTGATTCCCAAAATAAGCTTTTTGACAGAGGAATTTTTTTTTGGCTTCAAATTCAGGAAAACAAATTTTTTTGTTTCCAATTTTAGCTCTTGAATTTTTGCGAAATCAAGTTTTTCGATGAAAAATTCTTCCGACAAATTTCCAAAGCCTTGCAAAAAAACCAGGGCCTGTTTGTCGACCATGATCGCCAGTTTTTCAAAGCTCTGCATGTTTTTTTTGTTTTCGTCTAACACCCATAATTTTTTCCCATTGCTGATATAGGTTTTGGCAAGGGGTCCCTCATATTCAATGCGCATTTGCCCCGGTTTTTGAAACCATAGCCGGCCTGTTTTTTCAATGTGCTGACCGGTGAGTTCAACATAGGTTTTCTGTTTGAAATGAGCCTGCCATGTCCTGGATTTCTGATAAGCCGACTGAACCCCTTCCACGATTTTATTTTGGGAAAGGGAAGGGGAGGCTGCGGTGAGGAGGAGGATTAAAGGGATGAGATATTTTGATGAGGGCATGGTGTTATGTCCGGTCTGTGTAAGGGCAATTCATGAATTGCCCTTACGTGGTACCCCTATGTGGTGACAATATTTTTCCCCGCCTCTAAAAGAGCTTTTACTTTTTCCATGGTGCGGCCCTCGGCATACACGCGCACCAAGGGCTCTGTGCCCGAGGTGCGGAACAAGAGCCAACTGCCGTCTTCGAAAATATATTTAAACCCGTCCATGGAGTTGATTTTTACAATACGGAAACCGGCAATATCTTGCGGAGGATTTTTTGACAAATTTTCCTTCATGCGTGTGATGTTTTCAGGTTTTACGTGAAGATCAAGGCGGTTGTAAAAAAAGTTTCCAAATTCAGCAAAAAGATCGGCAACGAGTTCCTTAAGTGTTTTTTTACGGACACTCATCATGTTTAAAATCATCAAGCCGTTTAAAATTCCGTCACGTTCGTGGACATGGGGTTTAAAGCTGATTCCCCCGGATTCTTCCCCCCCCATCAGGGCATCGTGAGCGACCAATTCTTTGCAAATATATTTGAAGCCCACCGGGGTTTCCAGGCAGGGGATATCATATTTTTGGCAAAGGAGATTGATCATGTTGGTCGTTGAAAGGGATTTGACCACGGTCCCGGTTAATTTTTTATCTTCAACATAGTGTTTTAAAAGGAGGGCAAAAATAAGGTGCGAACTGACAAAATTTCCGTCTTCATCAAGCGCACCAATGCGGTCGGCATCGCCGTCGGTAGCCAGCCCTAAGTGGTAACTGCCTTTTTTCATGGTGGCGATGAATTCTCCCAGATATTTGTCAATGGGTTCGGGGTTTGTGGCATCGGCCGGGGGTGCTGAATTTCGCATTTCAGTCACTTGGGGGCCAAGCAAGGTTTCCATATAATGCGACCCGGCACCAAACATGGCATCATATAAAATTTTAAAGCCGGCCTTTTGAATGGCTGGCAAGTCAATGAGGTTGGCAATCTGGTTTAAATAATCTTTTTTTGGATCAAAAAATTGAACGAAGCCTTTTTTTTGGGCTTCTTGAAAGGGCATTTTCAAAATTTTTCGGGAAGTTTTCTGGTTTGCCTGCAACTGAGTTTCTATTTTTTCGGTGTATTCTTGAGATGCTGATCCCCCGTATTCTTCCTTGAATTTGATTCCGTTCCAGGTCCAAGGGTTATGCGAGGCAGTGATCATGATGCCGGCAAAGGCCTCGGAATTTTTGACCATCCACGAAATGCACGGGGTGGGGCAGTAATCCTTGGACAAAAGGACGTTGAAATTATTGCCCGCCAATACTTCGGCGGCAAGCTTTGCCGATGTGTCCGACTGGGATCTTCGGTCAAAACCCAAAATAATTTTTTTTTGTTTTGGGGAATGGGCTGTGCGCCAATCGCAGAAGGCCTGAATGACTTGTTCTATATTGGATGGAATGAAATCTTGGCCGATAAGGGCGCGCCATCCGTCGGTACCGAATTTGATAGATGTCATGAAGAGAGTCCCTTCGACTCCGCTCAGGGACCAGGGGGACCCCGAGCGGAGTCGAGGGGTTAAAATTCAAAAAACAAGGTGGTTTTGGCAGCAAAGGCGGGTTCGGCTCCATCGGCAGAAATGGAATTGATGACTCCACCCGGGTTTGAAGCAATGAAATCATCCTTGATATCGTAAACCCCTCCGGGGAAGAGCCCACCGATGACGGTTTCCCATTTCATGAATTCAAAGAACCGGGCTTCCACCGAAAGGTCAATTTCAAAACCATACCAAGGACTGTCGTTAACCACATGGGGCAGGCCAGCCACGCCCGTGATTTCAGTAAAATCAAGATCGATGGTGCGCGAAGGGGCAAAAGCTGTAATGACTTTCCCTCCTACCTTGAAATCCTGGGCCCAAGGGACCCCACTGGTAATGTCGAATTCATGCTTGTACCCCATGGTAAAATAAATGGCATTGTTAATGTAATTGGATGAAACAGGCTTTTTACCCAGCTCACGAATACCTCCAACACGTATGGAAGGGGAAGTTCCCAAGGGGACATCAAACATCATCAGAGCAATGTCGTAGTCGGGTCTGAACCCCAGTTGGGTTATTTTGGAGGAAAGAGGCGAACTATCGCCACTAGCAAAGCCCGCTTGAACCTTGGCTTCCCCTCCAAAATCCCAGTCGGCAGTTAGTTCAGCCGCGGCCATAAAAACAGCAATGTCGTTTTGGTTTCCATCCAAGGGGAGGGTGATGGGTTCATCTAAGGGGTTGGTCAGCCCTGCCTGGGCAGGGTCATCTAAAATAATGGCATCAATGGCCACGCCGGGGGCAATTTTACCGCCAATGAAAACGGCTTCCACAGCCACGGTATAATATTTGGCAAAGTGAAGTTTTCCGTAAGCGTCAAAAACAAACAAAAGGGTATCGCCATCTTTGCCGGCGGGGAGTTCCACCCCTTCATCCACGTTGCCATCCCCATCCACATCGCCCGTGTCAATGAAAGTGGCGGTTGTTGTGGTGGAGCCGTCGTTGCCATCCCTAAAACGCAGGGCACTTAATAAGCCGATTTCAAAATTGGTGCTTCGATAAAGCAGGATAACCGCAGCCTGGGACACATCGTTCCAGTTGGAACCCAAACCTGAATCAAGCCCGCCGATAGAGGGGTCACGCGTGGCTTCAAAGGCAAAGTCATAGGCAATACCCACATTGATTTGCGCCCCGTTTTTAAGCCCCAAACCGGCCAAGTAAAGAACGCGATCAAATACGTCGCCAAAATCACCCTCCACTCCTTCTCCATCGTTTACAAAAACACCCAGCCCCCAGTTGAAAGCCTGTCGGCCGATACGGAATTTTCCGCCGGCAGTCATGATATCAACATACATTTGCCTTACATTGATATTTCCCCCACCGCTTCCCAAGTTGGCACCGGCATCTCCCCCAACCACCCCAAAGGCGCCATTGGCGGGGGGAAGTTCAAGTGTGCCCACAATGGGATTGGAAATTTCAAGGGATTGAACATTGCTTTGGCCAAAAAGAAGATTGTCCAAAAAATCAATTTCACCATGGATGGAAATGTGGTCGTTGAGTTTTAAAAGGGGTTGTAGGCGAAAACGCTGTTGCCCAAAAGCGATGGTGCCAAAGCGGTCATTGTCGTCATCGGCCCCGACAATACCGGGGTTGGGACGTTGCAAATCAAGGTCGTGGGTGAATTCAAAACGCTGACGGTAGTAGCCATGGGCTGAAAAATCAATGGCCCACACAGGGGCGCTTAGACTAAGGCTGCTGAAGAGGATGACGATGGCTAGTATTTTTCGCAATGTACTTTTTAAAGTAAAAGATTGAATTTGAAAATTTTTTCTGCCAAAAGAGTGATGCCACTTTAGCATAATTAAGTTTTTCCATTCAATGTTAAATTAACATTAATATTATCGGTGGATTGGATAAAGAGTTGCTATGACAGAAAAAATATGGATTACCCCGTTAGGCGGGGTTGGTGAGATCGGTTCCCTGAATTGCATGTTGTACGAAACGGCCACCGAGGCTTTTTTGATCGATAGCGGTTCCATGTTTCCCGATGAAGAAATCTTGGGTGTTGATCTGATTATTCCCGACTTTTCATCGCTTGAATCCATCCGCCACAAACTCAAGGGAATCATTTTCACGCATGGTCACGAAGACCATATCGGGTCCTCTCCTTTTTTGCTTAGACAATTCAATATTCCTGTTTATGCCACTCCCTTTACCGCGGGGCTTATCCGTGAAAAATGTGAGGAATATGCGCTTCCCAAAAAACCAAGGATCAATGTTTTCAAGCCAGGAGACACGGTCAAGCTGGGCTCTTTTGAAATTCAGACCGCTTTTGTCAATCATAGTATTCTCGATGCGTGTGCCCTGGCCATTCAAACCGATCAAGGTTCCATTATTCATCTGACGGACTGGAAGATTGACTACACGCCCCCTTCAGGGCTTTCCACCGATCTCAAAACTTTCAAACGCTGGGGAAAAGAAGGGGTGTTGGCGCTTTTTTCCGATTCAACCAATGTGAATATTTCGGGGGCCACCCTTTCTGAAAAAGAAGTTTTAAAACAGATCAAAAAAATCGTTAAAAAGCACCAGGGGCGCATTATTGTGACTTTGTTTGCTTCCAATGTTCAGCGCGTGCAGGGGCTTTTAGAAATAGCCAAAGAAACCGGTCGTGTTGTTTCGCTGCTGGGGCGCAGCATGAAGGAAAATACAAAGCTTGCCAACCAACTGGGAAGTCTTTCCTTTGCCGGTGTGGATGTTGTGGATGTGGAAGAAACCAGGGGCCTTGACCCTTCACGCGTGATGCTTTTGGTGACAGGGACCCAAGGAGAACCGCGTTCGGTTTTGACGCGCCTGGCTCATAATAATTTCAAGCCTTTCCAGATTGCCGAGGGGGATTTGGTTTTGTATTCGGCCCGTGTGATCCCCGGAAATGAACGTAATATTTATCACAACATTGACCAGCTTTCGCGCCATGGGGCCAAGGTGCTCTATGAAGCCATCCACGATATTCACACCTCGGGGCACGCCCATCAAGACGAGCTTGAAACCGCCGTTAAAAAATTAAGACCAAGACATTTTATTCCTATACACGGGGCTTATCGTCAATTGCTTCAACATGCCCAATTGGTGAAAGAATGGGGAGTGAAGAAGGAAAATATTTTTGTGGTTGAAAATGGGCAGACCCTTCTTTTTGACAATAAAAAGGGCGCAAGGGAGGGAGGGCTGCAAGTGGGACGTGTGTTTGTCGATGGCAGTGGCATTGGGGATATTGATACCGTTGTATTGCGTGACAGACGCCAGCTTGCCGGTACGGGTATTGTTATTTGCGTGCTGATGATCGACCGTGTGAAGGGTGAAATCTTGCGCGGGCCAGAACTTATTTCACGTGGATTTATCGAGGCAGAAGACGGCCAGGAAATTTTTGAACGGGCCAAAAAAATTGTGACGGAACTTTTGGAAAGTTTTAACTTTGAAGAACGAAAAGATCTGGCCGAAGTTCAGGAAGAGGTGCGCGTGGCCTTAAGACGTTTTTTCAATAAAGAACTTGACCGCAAACCGGTGGTGATCCCGGTCATTCAAGAAGTGTGATTTCTATCAAGGAATGCTTGGCTTGAAAGTAGTTTGATAAGCGGGTATCATTATGAAAACTTCGCAATATTTCAAATTTGCTATGAAGCGCCCAGATCGTGTGGGGATTAAATTCGAATGGATTGAGGAGGTGATTCAAAAACCGATAAAGAAAGAAATTCAAAAAGATGATCGCATTCGGTTGTGGGGTAAAATAAAAGAGGCAGGCAATAAATATTTGAGAGTCATTTTGTTGGAGGATAAGGAAACAGTGCATAATGCTTTTTTTGATCGTGATTTTCAGGAGGAATAAATGAAATTAAAATATTTTCCAGATACAGATACGCTTCATATAACTCTTTCTGACGGGAAGGTTATTGAAACGAAAGATTTGAACGAAAACATCCTCATTGACTTGGACAAGGATGGTAAGGTGATAAGCATGACTATCGAGCATGCCCGGCAGAAAGACAAGAGCCTGGATGTTTCTTATCAAACAATTTCAAGTTCATCTATATAACTTGACCGCAAACCGGTGGTGATCCCGGTCATTCAAGAAGTGTGATTTCCTACTTACGGCCGTCTTTCGAACGCATTTTGTCCGCCCACTCGTAAAACCCATCCTCCCGAATTATTCATTTCATCAGGATCCCGTGTTTGGCTTGTTGTTGCGGTTCTGTGGTTGAAAACACCTGCCACTTGGGAAAGGACAACAACCGAAATTGAAATTCGTGCATTTACTTCCACGACACCGAACAGACATTCCACACGGGTCCAAGGATTGATTTGTTCCACTCTTGGGGGTTGGATGATGGTTTGGCACCGCCCTTGACTGGTTTTGGCGTTCAAGGATCCCTGGATTCCAGGCATGGAAACGGCCCATTTGGTATTTTGGGCAGCGATGGGGCCATGGTTGGTCACTTCGAAATCATAAACGACCTTGCGGTTTGGTCGTGTGACGACGGGCATTCTGAAAAGGGATCTTACTTCCAGATCGGCTTCCTGTCTGATGGGCGGAACGTAACGATTCACCTGCATTTGAGCGAGGTTAAACCCCGAACTTAAGAGGAGCTTGCCATCATCCTGTATTAATATTTTTCCATAAGGATGGTTTTCCCTCTCGATGAAACCATTGTTTCCAAAATCCCGATCAAGGCGGCCATTGGTCCTATAGCGGGCCAAGAGCATGTTGGTGCGCATGGGGTCATTTTCGTTCTCGTACCATCGTGTCATGCTAACGACGATGTTGGCACGGTCATCTAGAGCCATGTCCGTATTCCAAAGACTGCCGCGATCATCGCGCATGGAAGCCCGTACAATTCCGTTTTCACCAAAACCGGGATCCACCCGGCCATCCTCCATCAACCGAATCAGAAAGGGTTGGATGGTGTCTCCCAGGTAGGGCCCTTCGAATCTTCCGTTTCCCAAAAGAAGAATACGACCATCTTCCCCAATGATGGCCTTTGTGGCCGTGTCCATGGAATCAGGGCTGACATCCATGGATACTTTTCCTCCCGCACCAAATCCGGCGTCCGGTTCCCCATTGGCAAAAAAACGCAAGGCAAGCACTTCTTGTCCTGCAACAAGCATCCCGTTGGCTTGGGCGGGACGGTACATGCCACCGACGGTAAGAATTTTACCATCGGGCTGTTGAAATATATTCTTGATGACATAGCGCTCCTCCTCCGGAGCCAGTTGCCAGATGTTGATGGATCCCTGATTCCCAAATGTGTCATCGATGGAGCCGTCTTCTGCAATACGTCCCAAAATGACGGAACGGTCTTGGCCCTGAAGCCGGCCCGATACCAAGATTTTGCCATCGGCTTGAAGGGCAAAACGGTAAGAGTCATCGTTTATCCCAAAGAGGCCATCCTGACCGGTCACAAAACCTCCGTGGCCGAAGTCGGGGTCGATCTGCCCGTCAGGAAGAAGAAGCCCCACCAATTCCTGACGATCCGGCCCTACCCAGGCATATCCCATCACCACAATTTTACCGTCATGCCGGACTGCTAATTTTGATAATTCAAGCCCATCCCATTCGGGAAAAGAAATGATGGAAAACCCTCCATTCCCAAAATTTTCATCGACGCTTCCATCAGGGTTATATCGTGTCAAAACAAGGGAATCCTGCCCTGAAGGTTCTGAGAAGAGGCAGCCTTCCGGTTGGTTGCACATGATTTCTTCCGGGGCGCATTGGCATCGTGGGGCATCCAGATAGACTGAAGCTGTCGCAAGGATTTGGCCGTTTTCTAACAGCACCATGTCGGTGTAAGTGATTTCCCAATCGACGGGGAGTTGAGCAAACGCAGATCCGGCTTGCCCAAAATCGCCGTCGAGGTCCACCGGCACGGCCCACACTTGCTTTGAAAGCAACAAGAAAAAGGAGAAAACAATCACCAAACTTTTCATCAATTTTTGAAAAGGCATGAAACCTCCCATCAGGAATAATGAAATGTCACCATAAATAAATTTGAATTCCGAAGTCAAATCTTAGTTAAAGCCGCATTGTTCTATCAACTTGATTCTTTCGTTTTTCTCCACTAAAGGTCGCGCATGGGTTTTAATTGTGGCATCGTAGGGCTTCCCAATGTTGGCAAGTCCACCATTTTCAATGCGCTTACCAATGCAGGGGCTCAAGCGGCAAACTATCCGTTTTGCACCATTGAGCCCAATGTGGGGGTGGTGCCCTTAAACGACCTCCGGATGAAACGCATTGCCGAGCTTTTTAAACCTGAAAAGATTCTTCCCACAACAGTTGAGTTTGTAGATATTGCCGGCCTTGTCAAAGGGGCTTCTACCGGTGAGGGCTTGGGAAACCAGTTTTTGGGGAATATCAAAAATGTGGACGCCATCGCCCATATTGTGCGTTGTTTTGAAAATGCCGATGTGGTGCATGTGCATGGGGAAGTTGATCCCATTCGTGATATTGAAGTGATCAACACCGAGCTGATTTTAGCCGATCTTCAGGCTGTGGAAAAACGCATCGAAAAGCAGGCAAGGCTTGTCAAAGTTGGCGACAAAAAAATTGCCGCCGAAGTGGCTGTTCTTGAAAAAGTGCGTGCGGCCTTAAATGAAGCCAATCCCATACGCTCCCTTCGTTTGTCCCCGGAAGAAAAAGAACATTTGGTCCCGTTGTTTTTGATTACGGCCAAACCCGTGCTCTATGTTTGCAATGTTGACGAAGCCCATGTCACAAATCCTCCTCCCAGTGTGGCCAAAGTGCAGGAATTGGCTGCCAAAGAAGGGACACAGGTCGTGATTATTTGTGGCTCGATCGAATCAGAAATAGCGCAGATGCAGGAAGAAGAAAAAACGGCTTTTCTGAAAGATTATGGTCTTACAGAATCAGGTCTTGATCGTTTGGGAACGGCTGCCTACAGATTGCTTAATCTGATCACCTATTTTACCGCCGGCCCCAAGGAAGTGCGGGCATGGACAGTTATTCGTGGAGCCCTGGCGCCGCAAGCAGCTGGTGTTATTCATTCCGATTTTGAAAAAGGATTTATTCGCGCAGAAGTTTATCACTACGATGACCTTATTCGTCTTGGATCAGAACAAAAAATAAAGGAAGCGGGGTTGCTGCGATCGGAAGGAAAAGAATATGTGGTGAAGGACGGCGACCTGATGCACTTTAGGTTTAATGTGTAGTAACTGCTGAAAAGTCCATTCATGGTTCGAGGAGCCTCATGTCTGGGTAGGGGCAATTCATGAATTGCCCTTACAAAAAGGGCATCCTGCCTGCCCTCCTCTGGAGGGAGCTCCGTAATATGGTTTTTAGGGTTCAATCATTTTTTTTTATTGTTTTTTTCTTGCTCAGTTTTTCCCTTCGGGCTGCAGAAAATATTCATATCCCCTTAAACGGTCTTAAGATTCGTCTTGTCCCCAAAACAGTGGAGCCCGTGGGCGATTTGGGGGTGAAAACTATTACAGTATCGGCGGATGGGAATACTGTCAAAATCGATTGGTTTTCTACGGTACGATTGTCCAAAAAAACAAAGCCCTGGCCCGAGTATAAGGTGGCCATGAAGCGCGGGGTGATTCAATGGCCGGCCCATTCCCTGAAAACTTTTTGGCTTCATCCTCATTTCTGGTCGTCAGGATTTTCCAGCCTTGAGGAAGGGAACCCTTTATGGGTGCCGGCCGAATTACTAAATCCGGCTATTGCGAAAAAAGATGTTTTTTTTGATCTGGTTTTTCTAAATCCTTTCATCGAAAATTTTGGGAAAATAGATTCAGGATTGTTTCAGAAAGTAAACGAGTTTCGCACCTTGGTGGGGCTTGTATTGTCCCCGGATAATCCGGAGGCAGCCACCAATTTACCCCTGAAAGACAAAAGGAAGCTGGAAGCCTTTATCCACGATCTAAGACATATCCATTTTTTGGAAGGAAATAAAAACGAACCCCTGATTGTGAATGGAAATCAGGCGAAGGTTCCGGCTGTTTTGGTGGGGAACAAATATGTGGTGTTAACGGTTTTAAACAATGCTTCGACCCCCCTTATTTTAAATATTGAGTTCAATCCAGCGGAGGTTCCTTCCGCTTTTAAGGGGATCTTTCATTTTTTCAAAGATTATTTCGAATTTCAGGTTACCCAGGTGCAATATTGATCCGTTTTTTATTTTGGCCCCTTGGGGCCAAAATAAAAAACGGATCAACCCTGAGCGATCCGCCGCAGGCGGAGAGTCGAAGGGTTGCTCAGGATGAAACTCGAGGGCTTACCCCCGATGTTCATCTAGTTGTCGTGACCCCGCGTCGCAGGGGTCACTACTTGGATAAAATATATTCCTCTATTTTTTTCAGGTCTGTCGATTTAAGCCCCAAAAATCGGATGCCAATGCCGCGCTTTTCATTTTTTTTCCGGCGACCGCGATGATGGGGGGGCTCTTGAATGCGAATGACCTCGCCTGTGACCTGGATGGGGGCATCTCCTTCGTAAAGGGAAAATTTCAGGAAAAGCTTGGTGTGGCTTTGAAGCTCAATATCTGACTCAATAAAAATCCCGGAAAGGGAAATATCGGTTGAGAGAAAATATAAAAATTCTTCATTAAGCTCGTCTTCAAAAATGACACGCGTGCGCAGGGCTTTTCTGGGAGATATGCGATGTTCTTCGTAAGAGCTAAACATAAGTGGTCTCTCAATTCAATTCAACAAACAGATCGCTCTGTTTTTTGGTCCACTTCACCATAATATTAATAAGTTCATCTGTTAAAAAAGGTTTTGTGTAAAAAGCCACGAAGCCTTTTGTTGTCAAAATTTCCTTGGGGATTTCCTGGTTATAAGAGTGGATCAAAATTTTCGGTGCTTTGGTAATAAGAGGATGGCGATTTAAGTCATTGATATGGGGTTCAAGGGGGTTATGGCCAGCCAATGTATTCCAGTCGATAATCACAAGTTGGTAGGGTTTTCCCATTTTAGGCAATAGAAGTGCCTCGTTAAGTCGGTCAACACAGGTAAGCTGCACCATTTCAGGCAGATAAGGGAGAAGGGCCCTGAGCAAATTGTGGCTTAAACGTGATTGCGATATGTACAAGATGTTTTTCATGGCCGAAATGGTTTTTTAGAGAGGCTTCCACCCATGAGTCGGGCCTCTTTTAAAAAGGGATATTTTTTTCTTAAGATATCCACTGTGTTCAGATTTATCATTGTCACTGAGGTTGATTGTTTGGCAGGCATTTGTAAAAGAATACGCCCCCAAGGGCCTATGACAACGGATTGTCCATTAAACTTCAATCCTTTTTTCCGTCCGGTACGGTTACAGCCAATAATGTATACCTGATTTTCAATGGCACGGGAAGTAAGCAGGCCGAGCCAGTGATGAATGCGCACACTTGGCCATTGGGCCCCCACAACAATTATTTTTGCTCCTTTAAAAGTAAGGGCACGTAATAATTCCGGGAACCGGATGTCATAACAAACAGCAAACCCCATAGGTCCCCAAGGGCTTGGGGTGACAGCGGGCTGGCCCCCAAAAGAATAAATATGATGTTCTCCTCCAAAAGAGAAAAGATGGATTTTGTGGTAACGATTTTGAATGTGACCTTTTGGGGTTATCCAAAAACAGGCATTATAAAAGCGGGAATTTTTTTCTTCCATGCCAAAAAAAACGAGCCCCGTTTTATGGGTGGCACACCAGTTTTGTAATGAGGGAAGGGTTTTTTTGTATATTTGCCCCCACTTTTTGGCTTCTTTTTTATTTGCAGGGCTTCCCAAGGCCATTTCAGGCAGTACAATGAAATGGGGTTTTTGTTTCAGGCATGTTTTGAGATGAGTAAAAATGGTTTTGAGATTTTTTTCCGGATTGTTTGCAATATTGTATTGAACAAGACCGACTTTGAGTTTGGTTCTTTTGTTTGCAACAGAGAATGGTCTTGACTTTGAATTTTTCATCGAATAGAAAATTAGAAATCACAGCACGTAAATTTCGTAAATTTACACGCCTTTAAATAATTTACATGTCGATGAAGCATCCAATGTTTTATTTTCAATTTCAAGGAGGAAAATCATGAAACTTTTGTCTCGTTTAGCCGTTGCAGCTTTATTGATTGTCGGGTTGAATGCCTGTCAGGGTAAAAAGTCGGCCCAAAGTTCAAGTTCAAAAAGCTTGAATGCGGTTCATTTTGATTTTGACCATTCTAATATCAAGTCGGACATGGTTGGAGTGATGAATGGCAACGCAGGCTATCTTCAAAAACATGAAAAAACATCGGTCACCATTGAAGGTCATTGTGATTCCCGTGGGACCAACGAATACAATTTGGCCTTGGGGGACCGTAGAGCCAGCCAGACAAAGCAGTTTTTGGTTAAAAAAGGCATTGAATCAAGCAGGATGAAGGCCGTAAGCTATGGCGAAGAAAAACCGGTATGTCACCAAGAAGATGAATCATGCTGGTGGAAAAATCGTCGTGCCGATTTTGGAAATAAATAATGTGTGAGTAAGAAAAAGGGGGCGTTATGAAAAAAATAATCATTTTGGGCTCTTTTGCCTTAATCTTGGCTCTGGCTGCTTGTGGAGGAAAGAAAGGGGCGCGTTCTGATTATGACAGCACCACCAATGGAAGTGGTGCTGAAAAAGTGTTGGATTCTGTTTATTTTGACTTTGACCAGTCAACCATTCGGGGCGATCAAATCTCGGTCATGAAATCCAATATTTCTACTTTAAAAGACAAGAGCAAACTCAAAGTGACTATCGAAGGTCATTGCGATGATCGGGGCACCAATGAATACAATCTGGCCTTGGGAGATCGTCGTGCGCGGGCTTCCTACGATTATCTTATTAACACAGGTATTGATCCTTCACGTCTTTCAACCATCAGTTATGGTGAAGAACGTCCTATTTGTACCCAGTCCGATGAATCATGCTGGTGGAAAAACCGTCGGGATGATTTTGTGAAGGGAAAATAATTAATCTATGCATCATTCCAAGGGCTTTAGCCTACTTGTTTGTGGAGTGGCCCTTCTTTTTTCTTTTAAGAGCCATGGTCTTTCCTCAAAAGAGTTGGAGGCTGAAGTTGATCGAGTCAGCCGTGTTATTGAGGCCCAATCCCAAAACTTGGCAGATGCGGTAAACCAGGTTCAAAGCATGACTTCCGAGTTTCAAAGGATGAATGGTCTTTTGGAACAGAGCATGCACACCGTTGATGAACAGAACGCCACCATTCGTGACAGCCAGCGACGTCTGGATGTTTTGGAGGAAAAACAGGCCCTCCTTATAAAGCAGCTTGAAGAAATTAAAGTTACGGGGTTGTTAAACCCAGCTCAAGTCAAAAATTTGGAAGATTTTAAAGAACTCGAAAAAGGACTCACCCTTGTCAATGTCGAAAATTATAAGGAAGCCCAAAGCGCTTTACAAAGTTTTCTAAAAAATCGTTCCAAAAGTCCTTATGTGCTTCATGCCCAGTACTGGCTTGGAGAAACCAATTATGCCCTTCGTGATTACCCCATTGCCATTACGGAATTTCAGAAGGTGGTCAAAAATTTTCCCAAAAGTGAAAAGGTGGCTCCCGCCCTTTTAAAACAGGGTTATGCTTTTTTTGAAATGCAATCCTTTGCGGATGCCAAGGCTTTTTTAAACAAGCTTGTGACGATGTTTCCCCAATCCACAGAAGCTATTCTAGCCAAACAAAAAATCCAAAAAATAGATCAACTTCTTGATCAAAAGCAAAAAGAAGCGTTAGAGAAGAAACCGATGTAGGGTTTTTATGGTTCGACCACCGCGTAGCGGGGTCCCGTTTGCGGGACGGGGCTCACCATGTCCGTATCGTGTAAGGGCAATTCATGAATTGCCCTTACATAAAGGACACCCTGAGCTTGTCCCGCAAACGGGATCCCGCTACGCGGTGATCGAAGGGTGAGTCAAAACAATGTCCATCATTCTTGGAATCGATACATCTTGTGATGAAACTTCGGTGGCTGTTTTGGAAGGAAGCAAAACCCTCCGGGCCAATATTATCTCCTCCCAGGTGGCTCTTCATGCTCCTTATGGAGGGGTTGTGCCTGAAATTGCTTCACGTAACCACGTGGAAGCACTCTCCCATGTTGTGTTGCAAGCTTTTGATAAAGCCCAAATAGGGTTTGATGATTTAACAGGGGTGGCTATTACCAACTCACCGGGACTTATTGGATGTTTATTGGTGGGCTTGTCCTATGCCAAGGCCCTTTCGTATTCCAAAAAAATTCCTCTCACGATGGTGCATCATCTCAAGGCCCATCTGTTCAGTCCTTTCCTGGAGCATAATGAAGTGTATCCCTTTTTGGGGGTAGTTGTTTCAGGAGGACATACGGCTTTGTATTTAGTAAAAAGTTTTGATGATATTGCATGTCTTGGGCAAACAGTTGATGATGCCGCTGGTGAGGCCTATGACAAGGTTTCTAAAATTTTGGGCCTGGGGTATCCGGGTGGTCCCATTGTTGACAAATTGGCCAGACTTGGAGACCCAAAAGCTTTTTCGTTTACCCGAGCCAAAGTCAAACGGGGTCCTTATTACTTAAGTTTTAGTGGGCTTAAAACAGCTGTCCATCATTTAATAACCAAAGAAAAGGAAAAACGGGGCGAAAAACTTTGGAAAGATGCAAATCGGAAGGAAGACAAATTTGTTTGGGATCTGTTAGCTTCTTTTCAAAATGAAGTTGTGGAATCCTTAATTGATAAAATTAATTTGTCCTTAAACGACCATCCGGAAATTAAGGCCGTGGCGGTAAGTGGGGGAGTGGCGGTTAACTCACGTTTACGGGAGCGTTTGCAGGAATTTTGTACGCAAAAAAAGGTTCTTTGTTTAAGACCATCCCCCAGTTTATGCACCGATAACGGGGCGATGGTTGCTTATGTGGGGGCCAAACAAATTGCGTTGGGACGCACCGCCAATCAAGATGTGAATGCCCATGCTTCAATGCCGATAGGGTAGTTGCTCGTGGGGGACTACTCGCGAGCTCGTCGCTCGCGGGCTCGTAAACCTGTTATTTGAAAATCTTGGGTTGCGAGCGACGAGTTCGCGAGTGACGAACAACAAAATGCCCATCCGAAAATTACGAACATACTATCATAAACTCATTGCTTCCCATGCAACGCCCAGAGAAGTTGCAGGTGGTTTCGCCCTCGGCATTTTTGTGGCCATGACGCCCACCATCGGGTTTCATACCATTATCACTTTGGCTTTGGCGGCCTTTACCAGGCAGAATAAAATAGCGTCTCTTTTGGGATGCTGGGTGGTCAATCCCCTTACCTTGTTCCCTGTTTTTTATTTTATTTATCGCATAGGGCACTGGTTGTTGGGGACGCGGCATATCAGGCAACTTCGCCCGGAATCCTTGACGGATATGCTTCATATGGGGCAGTCGGTGATGGCCCCTCTTTTGGTGGGAGGGGTTTTTGTGGGCTTGGTGAGTGCGTTTGCCAGTTATTGGATTGTTTTAACCATTTATCCACGTTTTAAAAAATTCAAACATGACCATTCTTCGCCCTAAAAAAAGTCTGGGACAGAACTTTTTGGTTGATGGGAATTATCAACGAAAAATTTTTGAGGCTGTTTGTTGCACAAATCCATCCAACATCATGGAAATTGGTCCCGGGCGAGAGGCTCTGACCCAGCATTTTGTAAAGCGGGCCGGCCATTTGTTGGTGGTTGAAAAAGACCGCGAGCTGGCTTCTCATTTAATCGAAAAGTATTCTAAAGGGGTTCGCGTTGTTGAGGCGGATTTTTTGGAATGTGATTTATCGGCACTTTTTGGGGAAGAAAAAAACTGGGTTGTGGTAGGTAATCTTCCCTATAATGTGGCTTCCCAGATTTTTATCAAGCTTGTCCAAAACAGGAAATATTTTTCGGATTTGTTTTTGATGTTTCAAAAAGAAATGGCCGCCCGTTTTGTGGCCAAGCCTTCCACCAAGGATTACGGGCTTCTTTCATTATGGGCGCAAATTTATACCGCCCCCAAAATCCTTTTTCATCTCCCCCCCACTGTGTTTAAGCCCCAACCCAAGGTGAATTCGAGTTTTGTCCATTTTAAAATCAAAACCCAGCCCTTGATTGAAGAATCTGAAGAAGAAAATTTTTGGATTTTGATGCGCCTGTTGTTTCAGCAACGACGAAAAACTATGGGGTCTGTTTTAAAGAAAAAGAAAATTGATTTTCCAGAATCCTATCAAAAAGTGCGGGCAGAAGAGCTGACTGTGGAAGAGTTGGTGAAATTTTTAAGATCGATCCCGTGATATTATCCACCTACGTCCCGGCTCGTTGGCGGGGACTTCGGCGGACGAGCCGAAACGGTTAAAATCCCGTCCGCCTAAGGCGGACGGAATCTTGGGTCCGGGGCTTGCCCTAGGGTGCATACCATTGATAAAATATATTTTATATATTGATAATTTTAATTAAATAGATAAACTATATTTAGTTTTATATTTAATAATTTTAATTATATAAAATATATTTTATGGCAAAGACACTGTGGGGCAAGGTTTACTTTAAAGATAAATATGTAGGACGGCTTCAGGAAGAGCCAGGCGGACGAGTGGTTTTTACCTATGATGCTTCCTATTTGGAAGCCAAGGAGCCAGCCATTGCCCATACCTTGCCGTTGCGGGCTGAACCTTATATTTCGGAATCGGGACTCCATTCATTTTTTGATAATTTGGTGGCAGAGGGGTGGCTCCAAAATGCGCAGGCAAAAGTTTTGGGAGTGAACCCTCATCATCGGTTGAGTTTGCTTTTGGGATTTGGGTTTGATTTGGCCGGTGCGGTATCTGTTATTGATCCAGAAAAAACAGAACTCCAATCCCTTGACCATGCCGACCAAGCTACTCTTGCAGCAACGCTGGGCAAAGCTTCCTTGTCGGGTGTGCAACGAAAACTGTTGGTGGTCAAAGACGGCAAGTATTATCGTCCCGTAGGCCCAAAGGAGCTTAGTACACACATTGCTAAGCTGACTTCCGGAAATCATGAAAATTTGATTGAACTGGAATACCTGACAACTCTGGCAATTCGTAAATTATTGCCAAATGACGATGTAGTGGATCTGGAAGTGAGCGCTGTTGCCTCCATTAAAGAGCACGTTCTCATCATTTCCCGTTTTGACCGTGTCATGACCAGCAGTGGCATCAAGCGACTTCATTTTGAAGAATTCAATCAAGTTTTGGGCCGATCTTCAGGAGATGAAAAATACGAGGGCTCTTACGAAGAAATGGGGCAATTTATCCGGAAAACAGCGGCCTGTATTCCTGCGGAGGCCGATCGTTTGTTCAATCGCATTCTGGCTTGTTTTTTGGTAGGGAATACGGATGCGCATTTCAAAAACTTTGCCATGTTTCATACTCGTGATGGGCTTCGCTTGACTCCCTCCTACGATCTAGTGGCTTCATCCATCTATCCGGAGTATCAATACGTCGCTCTCTCGGTAGCAGGAATCAAAAATCTCGCTGTGCATTCGGTAAAACCCAAACACTTATTAAAAATGGGAGTTAGTTTTGGTTTGAGTGAAGAAGCCCTTGTTGATTCCGTGGAGGCACTGGGGAAACGCCTGCCAATGGCGTTTGAAGCTTTATCAAAGTCGGAAATTGGGACCAAAAGTTTGCAGGATCAAATAATTCAAAAAATGGAGAAACGATGGAACGGCAGTTTCAAATTAACTGGTCAGCTCTTGTCGAAGAAGCGAAACAGCGGCGGAAAAACGAGCGTCTGACACAAAAAAAGCTGGCGCTTCTGGCAGGAGTTAGTACGCCCACTATTTCGCGCTTTGAGAATGGCGAAAAAGATATCCAGCTATCAACGGTTATCAGCATTTTAAAAGTGCTGGGGATGGTTGATCAGCGTCAGCTGGTATTTCCAGAAGAAAGACATGATTTCAATCGTGATGTGGTTTTGTTTCGCGGGAAGGATGGGGATTCGATTATTCCCTGTTCCATCAGTCGAGAAGCCTTGGAAGATCATTTTGGAGGTAATGATGCTGATCCTCTCAAGACTTTTGAGGCAAATCGTGTTCGTATTGAACAGGAAGCGCGGCGAAAATATTTTGCTGATCATTTTGAACCCGATGGAAGTATCCTGATAAAATCAGCAGATCTTTGAGAATCAGAAGGATAAAAACCCATGAAATTTCAAAAAACAATTTTTTATTTTCAAATATAATCTCGGGGCAATCCGCCTTAGGCGGACGACCCCTCGAATGTCGGGGCAATCCGCCTTAGGCGGACGACCCCTCGAATGTCGGGGCAACAGGATTTGAACCTGCGACCTTTCGGTCCCGAACCGAACGCTCTAGCCGGGCTGAGCTATGCCCCGTAATTTTTCTTTCAGAAATTCTCTGCCTTTACCACTTTTCAGAAATTTTTCTCTTTTTAATGCCTCTGATTTGTCGTTACAAGATTCTTGATAAACCAGTTGCCAAGGTCCGCGATGCCGTGTCCACGAACCCAGTTCTTGGTTGTGATACTGTATTCTCTTATTTAGATCAGTTGTATAGCCTTTGTATAGTTTCCCTTCAGAATTTTTAATTACATATACAATGTGCTTCATATAGTCGGGATGATCCGCCTTAGGCGGACGACCTTTCGGTCCCGAACCGAACGCTCTACCGGGCTGAGCTACATTCCGCTTGCATGAAAAAGCCCACCATCAACATTTTGACCGTATTTGTCAATCGAAGTCCCTGCCATGTCCCTGCCAACGAGCGAGGACGGTGCTGGGTAAATTCACCCATCCTGATTTCAATCATCCCGATTTGAGATGTAGATCATTCTTTTTCCCGCCTCACCCTATAAGCTACAAGTTGATTCTTAAGTAATTTGAAATCAAATTTTCCAATGAGGAGATATATTTTATGATGCATCCATTTATTTTAGTTTTAGCCTTAAGCATAACAATACTTGGGGTGGGCGGGGCGCTAGCCACAAGTCATGCTGCTTTTGGTGTGCTTGGATTTCTTTCGGGGGGCCTTTGTATTTTCATTTTTCGTGTGGTTAGCCAATGGCAAAGAGTTGTGATGTTGCGTTTTGGTAAATTTAATGGGCTTAAAGGCCCGGGCTTTTTTTCCATCATCCCGTTTGTCGATACGATCCCCTACTGCATTGACCTTAGAACCGTGGCTACCCCGTTTACCGCAGAGCAAACCCTGACAAAAGACAGTGTCCCCGTGGATGTGGATGCTGTTTTGTTCTGGCGTGTGATTGATCCGGTAAAAGCCGCTTTGGAAGTCGAAAATTTCAAGAAAGCGGTTTCATGGGCTTCGCAAACAGCCCTTCGGGATGTGATTGGTGAAACCGATTTGTCCGAAATGCTTGTGGGCAGGCGGGAAATTGATCACAAACTCTGTGCAAGAATCGATGCCAGTGCCACCGCATGGGGGATCAAGGTTTTATCGGTGGAACTAAGGGATGTGAAAATCCCCCAGGCATTGCAGAATGCCATGTCCATGCAAGCCCAGGCTGAAAGGGAAAGACAGGCCAGGGTGATTCTTGGCGAATCGGAACTTCAGGTGGCTGAAAAATTCGAAAAAGCTTCTGAGAGGTACAAAGACAACCCCACAGCCTTGCACTTAAGGGCCATGAATATCTTGTTGGAAGGAATGAGGCAGAACTCATCCGTTATTATTGTCCCCTCCTCGGCTGTTGAGACGATGGGATTGGGCGCCATGACGGGTTTGGCTGCCTTAGCCCAGCAAGCTCCGCAAAAAAAAGTGACAGTTTAAAAATCTTTTCTTTTAAGAACGGAGCATCGAATGACATATGGTCTAAGACAACCCGTTCTTAAAGTAGGGTTCCTTTTAGGGCTCACCTTGCTTCCTGCCTTTGTAAGTCAGGGTGCGGAATCTGCGAACCCACCGGTGACGTCAGCTCAGCCGGTTTCCGGAATTGGGGGGGATAAGATTCTTAAACGCATTTCCAAGCTTGAAATGTATCCCTGCGATGACTGTCACAGCACGCCTGGGGATTTCAACACAGAGAAGCGCGTGCTGGATGAGGAACACACCGACAAAAAGCTCCATTTCGCAGCCACGGACGGTCAAGAAGAAAGATGGTGCCATACCTGCCACCAGAAAGGAAATTACAAGAAACTCTATCTTCAAAGTGGACGGGAGATCACCTTTAATGAGACCTATCTTATCTGCGGAGAATGCCATGGTACGATTTTAGATGACTGGAACAAGAACATACACGGCAAAAGGGTCGGGTTATGGAACGGGCCGCGTGAAGTATCTTCGTGTCCGGAATGCCACGATCCCCATGATCCTAAATTCAAACCACTCACACCCAAGCCGCCGCCCGTGCTCCCAAAAGGGAAAAGTCGATCATTTTTGAAGCTCTTGTTTGGAAATTTTATTTATGAAGGAAAACAGAAACACAAAGAGGACGAAACACCTCATTGATCGCAAGCTAAAGAAGACGGTTTCCCGGCGAACGTTTTTGAAAGGTGCTGTTGCCGGTGTCGCTTCGGCGATGGCGCTTTCACCTGAGTCCAGCCAGGCGTTTACCATCGATGGATTTCTTCAGGGGGAATTCTTCCAAAGGCATTACCAGGAGCTTACTCCCGAGGATAAAAAAAGGATTTTTGCTCGTCTGGAAAAAGAAACTGAGAAGAAATACGGGGTTAAAGTCCGGATTGGCGATCCGCCGCCGATGGATGGAGTCGAGTTTGCCTATTTTCTCAATCTTTCAAAATGTGTCGGATGCCGGCGATGTGTTTATGCGTGTGTGGCTGAAAATAACCAATCGCGTGACCCACAAATACAATACATTAAAGTTCTTGAAATTCCCAAAGGCTCGCTCGACGTGGAAAAGGGTGACATATATTACGATACGGACCAAGTTCCTCGAAAAGACAAATTCTACATGCCTGTTCAGTGCCATCAGTGCCGGAATCCGCCTTGTACCAAGGTGTGTCCTGTCGAAGCAACCTGGAAGGAGAAGGATGGCATTGTCGTTATCGATTACAACTGGTGCATTGGTTGCCGGTATTGCGAAGCTGCTTGCCCATACGAGGCCAGACGCTTTAATTTTGCAACTCCCAAAATACCCGCTGAAGAGATCAATCCTGAGCAGGGATATCTTTCAAACCGTATTCGTCCGCGTGGGGTTATGGAAAAATGTACGTTTTGTCTTCACAGGACGCGTCAGGGTCGTTACCCGGCATGTCTTGAGGCATGCCCAACAGGTTCCAGAAAATTCGGGAATCTTTTAGACCCGAATAGCGAGGTGAGAAACATTATTCAGGAAAAGCGGATTTTTGTTCTTAAGGAAGATTTAAAAACATATCCGCATTTTTATTATTTTTTTGATTAGGTTAATGGCATTCAAGTTTTAGGATTTAAAATATGTCAGCATATATTCAATTCTGGAAAGATATGATCCGGCAGGTCTACCAAGGCCCCCGTATTTACTTTGCCTGGCTGGGTTTCCTGGGTGTGTTGATATTGATAGGAGTCGCGGGCTATGCGCGGCAACTTCAAGAAGGTCTCATTCTCAGCAACATGACCGACCAGGTATCCTGGGGCGCCTATATTGCCAATTTCACCTATATTGTCGGTTTGGCTGCAGCAGCTGTTATGCTGGTGATTCCTGCCTATGTCTACAAGATCAAGTCCATAAAAGAGATTCTTCTTGTGGGGGAACTGTTTGCCATTGCGTCGATTGTCATGTGCCTCTTGTTTGTAACCGTAGATATGGGCAGGCCAGACCGTCTATGGCACTTAATTCCAAAGCTTGGTCGCATGAACTGGCCCATCTCGATGTTGACCTGGGACGTGATTGTGCTTAATGGTTACTTGCTCTTGAACCTGCACATTCCTGGTTATCTTCTCTATAAAAAATATCGGGGTCAGGAACCAACTTCACATTATTACATGCCCTTTGTGATGATCTCCATCTTTTGGGCTGTCAGCATTCATACTGTGACGGCTTTTCTCTATTCAGGTCTCGGGGGTAAGCCTTTCTGGAATTCGGCCATCATAGCGCCTCGTTTTTTAGCATCTGCCTTTGCAGTAGGACCTTCTTTTATTCTCCTGTCCCTACAGGTCATTGAAAAGTTCTCGAGTCTTAAAGTGGATCATGAAGTTTATAAGGTTTTAAAGAGAATCATCGCAGTCACGCTTGTGATTAATCTTTTTCTTCTGGTATGTGAGCTGTTCAAAGAGTTTTACACCGATTCAGTCCACAGTGCCTCCGCTCAATATCTTTTTACGGGGTTGCACGGCTATCACCTTTTAGTCCCGTTTATCTGGACTGCCATTGTCCTCAATATTATTGCAACTATCACTTACATTAGCCCCGGGCTCAATCAAAACCGGCTTTACATCAATATCGCGTCAGGATGCGCTATTGTGGGCATCTGGATTGAGAAAGGCATGGGGCTCATTGTGCCGGGATTCATTCCCACTCCTTTGGGTGACATTGTCGAATATGCTCCTTCTCTTACGGAGATTCAAGTTTGCGTGGGTATTTGGGCTACGGGATTTTTTATTTTTACCCTTCTTTTGAAAGCGGCGATTCCCATTGAATCTGGAAAGCTGAGATGGCAGGAAGAATCCCTCGATTTTCCGAAAATGAGTAAGGAAGAATGATTCGCACTTTTTGAGCCATGATCATGATCATTTGTGCACATGATCTGAGTCATGGCTGGTTTTATGAAGGAGCTGATATGGGTTTTGGCATGAACGACAGAAGCAGTTTGATTGCATAACCATCATAGGAGAAAAAACATCCATGAAGTTACATCCATTTATTTTAATTGTGTTGATAGTGTCAACGGTTGCCGGGTTTGTAGCATGGGAAGTTACATCCGTGGGTGCTTACGGCTTGATGGGAGCTGTACTAGGGCTGAGTTTTCTTTTTGTTTGTCGGGTTGCCAACCAGTGGCAAAGAGCAATCGTACTGCGTCTTGGGAAGTTTAAGGAGCTCAAAGGGCCTGGCTTCTTCACGATCATCCCTTTTGTGGATACCATTCCCTATTGCATCGATTTAAGAACAATCACAACCCCTTTTACCGCCGAGCAAACCCTGACCAAGGATAGCGTGCCTGTGGATGTAGATGCCGTCCTGTTCTGGCGTGTGATTGATCCGGCCAAGGCTGCTTTGGAGGTTGAAAATTACAAAAAAGCCATTTCGTGGGCTTCTCAAACAGCCCTGCGGGACGTGATTGGTGAAACGATTTTAGCCGATATGTTGGTGGGCCGTGCGCAAATTGACTCGAAACTTTGTCAGACCATTGATGCCAGTACAAAAGCCTGGGGTATCAGAGTGCTGTCTGTGGAGCTCCGTGATGTGAAAATCCCGGCTAATTTACAAAATGCCATGTCCATGCAGGCCCAGGCCGAGCGGGAGAGACAGGCTCGGGTGATACTAGGCGAATCCGAACTACAAGTTTCAGAAAAATTCAGCAAAGCATCCGAAAAATACGTGAATAATCCGACAGCCTTGCATTTAAGGGCCATGAATATTTTGTTAGAAGGTATGCGACAAAATTCCTCCATTATTATTGTTCCCTCCTCGGCTGTCGAAACGATGGGGTTGGGTGCCATGACGGGTTTGCCCGTTTTGGCCGAGCCTGCTCCGCAATTAAAGAAGACAATTTAAAAAACCCTTCTTTCCAAGAATTGAGCATCGGATGATATTTGGCCCAAGACAATCTATTCTTATCCCCTACGCTCGTTGGCTTCGGGGACGAGCCTTACTGGGTCAAAACCCCGTGGCTTGCCACGGAATCTTGGGTCCAGGGCTTGCCCTGGGGTGCATACCATTGATCGCAGGATTTATTTTGGGGCTTGCCTTGTTTCCTGCTTTTGCAAGTTGGAGCACGGAACCCGCAGAGGAAACCGCGCCCGTACTTAGCATGGGTGGGGGACCACCTGTTCCCGGTCCGGAAGGAGATAAGGTCATCAAACGTATTCCCAAATTAGAAATGTATCCCTGTGATGATTGCCACAGTACGTCCAAGGATTTTAACCCAACGAAGCGTATTCTGAATGAAGAACACACTGATAAAAAGCTTCATTTTGCGGCTAAGGAAGGTGTGGAGGAAAGGTGGTGTCATAACTGCCATCTGGAAGGCAATTACAAGAAACTCATTCTTCAGAGTGGGCGAGAAATCAACTTCAACGAATCCTATCTTATCTGCGGGGAATGTCATGGTGACCTCCTCAACAAATGGAATAAAAACGCCCATGGGAAGCGGGTCGGGTTGTGGAACGGACCGCGCGAGGTATACTCGTGTCCGGAATGTCACGATCCTCATGACCCTAAGTTCAAGCCCATGGATACAAAGAAAACTTCAGTGCCACCCGTGAATACCTTTTGGGTTTTATGAACATGAAAAAGACAGATACAGGACTACGGGCCGGACTGCTGGCCAAAAAAAAACTTAAGGGGAAGGCATCCCGTCGAAGTTTCCTGAAGGGTCTTGTGGGGGTTGCGGCGGCGGCCGTTGTCGGAAATCCGGCGGAATCCCAAGCCTTCTCGTTTGAATCCTTTTTTCAGAAGCATTACAAAAATCTCACGCCGGATGACAAAAAAAGAATTTTTGAGCGTTTGGAGGCCGAAACCAAAAGCAAATATGGGGTTGACGTGCATATTACCGATCCTCAACCCATTCCGGGAGTCAAATTCGTTTATGGCTTAAATCTCACCAAGTGCAACGGGAATCGTTTGTGCGTGGCGGCTTGCCAGAAGGAAAACAACACTGACCGCTCGTTTGGCTATATCAAGGTTCTTGAGATGGATAAGGGGAACTTTAATCTTGAGAAGGGCAACCGTTACTATGATGGGCAAGTTCCCAAAGAAGGGAAGTTTTATCTGCCCGTCCAATGTAACCAGTGCGAAAGCCCCCCTTGTACGCGCGCCTGTCCCATTAAAGCCACTTGGAAGCAAGAAGACGGGATTGTTGTCATCGATTATAACTGGTGCATCGGTTGCCGTTATTGCCAGGCGGCCTGTCCTTATGAGGCCCGGCATTTCAACTTCCATGCGCCTGAGGTTCCCGCCGAAGAAATTAATCCGAATCAGGCTTATTTAAGTAACCGGATTCGAATGCGTGGCGTGGTCGAAAAATGTACTTTTTGTCTCCACCGCACGCGCAATGGCAGATATCCGGCCTGCCTCGAGGCTTGTCCCACGGGAGCCAGAAAATTTGGGAATATCCTGGATCCGAATAGCGAGGTTTATTACATTCTAAAGCACAAGAATATTTTTGTTCTGAAGGAGGATCTGAACACAATCCCACAGTTTTTTTATTACTTCGGTTAATGTTGAGAGGATTAATTAGCTATGATGAACTATCTCGAATACTGGATGCGCATGACCCGCTGTGCTTTGACCGGCGGGCGGCTTTATTATATTTGGCTGGGCGTCCTTGGCTTTTTTTTGGCTATTGGTGGCTTTAGTTATCACCATCATCTTGTGGCAGGGCTTGAGGTTACCAACATGAGTGACCAGGTGAGCTGGGGCATCGGGATCGCCAATTTCGTGTACTTTGTAGGTGTGGCAGCGTCTGCTGTTCTCTTGGTCTATCCTGCTTACGTCAAAGGAAATAAAGACATCAAAGAAGTGGTCATTCTCGGGGAACAGCTTGCTTTCACAGCCATTGTGATGTGTCTGCTTTTTATCTCCACTGACATTGGAAGACCCGAACGTTTATGGCACCTCATTCCTTTGATTGGCGGCCAGCTCAATCTTCCCAGCTCCCTTTTGGCCTGGGACGTGGTTGTTTTCAATGTTTACCTTGCCTTGAATTTACATATTCCCGGTTATCTTTTGTACATGAGGTATAAGGGGGAAAAACCTCAGCCCTATTTTTATCTCCCATTGGTTTTTGTATCGATTTTTTTCGCTGTCAGCATTCACACGGTCACCGCATTTTTGCTTTCTGGTCTGGGAACCCGCTATTTCTGGAATACGGCCATTATGGCGCCTCGTTTTCTCATCACGGCATTTGCTGTTGGTCCGGCCCTTCTGACCATTATTTTCGAAATCATCAATCGTCAAACCAAGCTACATGTTAAGCCATCCGTTTTCGCCTACTTGCTCAATATCATGAAGGTGACTTTGCCCATTAACCTGTTTCTTCTTGGCTGTGAGCTGTTTAAGGAACTATATCCCAATACCATTCATGCCTTGTCTGCCAGGTATCTTTTTTTCGGATTGGATGGCCACAATATGCTCACCAAGTTTATTTGGACAGCGACAGCATTCAATATTCTGTCGACCATTATTGTCGTGGTTCCAAGGCTCCGTTCGGATCGAAGAATTTTTCTGGGGGCTTGTGTCATGACGATCATCGGCATTTGGATCGAAAAAGGCATGGGGCTTATTTTTCCCGGTTTTATTCCCACTCCTTTGGGAGAAATCGTCGAGTATGTGCCGAATATGGGAGAAATTTTTGTATGTCTGGGGGTTGTGTCCTTGGGAGCCCTCATGTTTACCATCACCACAAAAGTGGCCATTGCCATATTAACCGATGAACTTGTCATGGAAAAAGAAGAGATCTATGAACCGCGCTATGTGAATCAAGATTGGACCGAAAGCAAACCTCCTTCCTCTTGGAAAAAATGGTTTTCCTCTTCTTGGCAGTAAGTTATTGAAATCAAATATCATTCATTAAATTCAAAACAGATGAACTTAAAACAGCAGTTTTCAAAGATTAGTTATTTGAATAGATGACCCATATCATGGATTTAAAATGCCAAATGTTGTTAACAAAACAAGTCCGGAGAATAAAGGGGAAGAGTCAGCAAAAAATCAAGATTAATGTATGTTCCCAAAAAATTGGTTTTTACTATTTTTTTTCGTTTTTTTTGCTTTGACTGTAGTGCATTGTGGAAGCGCGCCCGATGCAGTTTCTTTGGTTGAGCCTGATCCCAATGCGGGAGCTCCCAATATTAGTGGTGGGGCCCCTGTTTATTATCCCCATGCCGAGGGTTGGAAAAATCCTGCCACCCATGGGGATGCCTACCGGGCAACCATTCGTAACAATCAGAATTCCAAATCAAGTTTGTGCGTTATTTGCCATAATTTCCGCAAAGATTCCCCCACCTGCGGCAGTTGTCATCCGGAGTTTCCTCATATAGAAAATTGGAAGGATCCTCTTAATCATGGAACCTATGTTCGTGAGAATGGGACCGCAAATTGTGCAACAGACTGCCACGGAGCCGATTTGACAAATGGCTTATCCGGAATTTCATGCAAGAGTTGCCACCATCCCGAAGGGTGGGCCGCTGCGGATACCCATGGTTTGTATGTCATTCAAAACGACAAGGAATCATGCAAAAAATGCCATGGGGAAGATTACAAGGGCGGTGTTACAAACACTTCTTGTTATAACAGCAGTTGCCACACAACCTATCCGCACCAAGCCGATTGGGCCAAGGTCGAGAACCACGGATTCTTTGCCCATGAGGAGGGAAAAGAAGATTGCAAGAGTTGCCACGGGGAAGATTTTAAAGGGGGCATTTCAAATATTTCCTGCTACAACGCCAATTGTCATACAACTTATCCGCATCAAGCCGATTGGGTGCAAGTGGAAAATCACGGACTCTTTGCCCATGAAAATGGCAAGGAAGATTGTAAAACTTGTCATGGGGATGATTTCACCGGAGGGATTTCAGGGGTTACTTGTTACAATGCCAATTGCCATGCCAGTTACCCTCACAACGAACAATGGGCCCAGTTTGATCAACATGGGATGTTTGCCTTGTTAACCGGAGTGACAAAATGCAAAAACTGCCATGGGGAAGATTTTAAAGGCGGGATATCAGAGGTCACTTGTTATAATTCTAATTGCCATGCCAGTTATCCTCACACTGAGAATTGGGCTCAACCCGAAAATCATGGGGCCCTTGCCGTTGGAGATGCAAAAAATGAATGTAAGAGCTGTCATGGAGATGATTTTACCGGAGGGATTTCGGGTATCACTTGTTACAACGCCAACTGTCATGCCAATTATCCTCACCAAGCCGATTGGGCCCAAGTTGAAAACCATGGTGTCTTCGCTCTTCAAAATGGAAAGGAAGATTGCAAAGCTTGTCACGGAGAAGAATTTAACGGAGGCATATCAGGAGTCTCCTGTTACAATGCCAATTGCCACACTGCTTATCCCCATCTTGAAGCTTGGCAAGATGAACACGGTAGTCAGCTAAAGGCCATGCCAGGGGATATTTATGAAAATATCGACCAAACATGTCAAACCAGTCAGTGTCATGGCGATCAGGGGATAGCCCGTGGCCTGCCCAATTGTGGAAATGCTGATTGTCATCCATCATTTCCTGACAACCATTGGGACCGTGATGTATGGCATGATGAAGGGCAAGAGGGACACAGACAATATGCTCTTCTCGAAGGAACCGAAGAATGCGCCAAGTGCCATTATGAAAATGACACATGGAGCTGTTTTACATGCCATGCAAATTATCCCCATGATGAAAACTGGATCCAGGCCGAAAATCATGGATCATCGGTTTTAAGGAAAAATTTTTACTGGCAAAGTCCTTACGATAAATTCAATCAACCCGTTTTTGATGCCCAATGCAGAAATTGCCATGGCCCAACGGTCTTATTTGACAACGAAAGTCCTCCCACACTCATTAGTGATTTCACTGAAAATGGTGTGAAACGTTGTTACAACCAAGCGTGTCATCCCACTTATCCTCATGTCTATTACGAGGCAATTGATCCTATCCTAGCTGATCTTGGAATTGTTATTTCTCAACAATGGGAAGAGGGTCATAGAAACTTTATTTATTATAATGAGGGCTATGCGGGCATCAATTTGGACAACAACTGTCGTACTCAGGAATGCAGGGATCGCGTTGAAAGTGTTTTGACGTCGACTATGGATCAAGGGGGCTGTTACGGTGCCAGCGGCGGCGTATGTCATAACAATAATAGGCAACATCCCGGTTGGCATGTTTTCAATACTTATTGCGAAGCGGCATGCCATGTTGAATAACCATCCCCTGGTTTCACAGGCATGCAAGAGTATAAACAATTGAAATTAAATATAATTCTTTTAAGAAAGGGGGGCTTTTTTAAAGACGATTTATTTAAATCCTAATTTAAATCATGGATTTAAATAGATAGATATTGTTACACTTAAGACGATTTGGGGAAAAAGGGGACTCTTAGATATTGGTAGGGAAATTTTATGATGGCCCCTAAAACTTACTTTTTTATATTCTTGTTTGTTTTTTCTTCCTTCATGGGGGTGCATTGCGGGCGAACACCCAATGCAATTCCATTAGTTGAACCCGATCCGAATATTGGGGCCCCCAATCCAAGTGGGGGGGCCCCTGTTTATTACCCTCATGCCAAGAATTTTAAGGCCCCTGTAAACCATGGGGCGGCTTACCAATCCACCCTTCAAAACGGTCAAGACCCCAATTCCAGTTTGTGCATTCTTTGCCACAATCTTCGAAAAGAGGCCCCCACCTGTATTAGTTGTCATCCGCTTTTTCCTCACATGGAAAATTGGAAGGACCCAATCAACCATGGCGCTTATGTGCGTGATAATGGCACAGCAGGCTGTGCCACCGATTGTCATGGAGCCGATTTGGCTAGCGGGTTATCCAGGATTTCTTGCCAAAGCTGCCATCACCCGGAAGGTTGGGCCGCGGCCGATAGTCACGGACTATATGTCATTCAGAACGACAAAGAATCTTGCAAGAGTTGCCATGGGGAAGATTACAAAGGAGGGGTTTTCGGACCTTCTTGTTACAATGCCAATTGTCACGCGACTTATCCGCATCCGTCGGGTTGGGCTCAAGTAGAAAAACATGGATTTTTTGCTCATGACCAAGGAAAAGAAGATTGCAAAGACTGTCATGGGCAGGATTTCCAAGGCGGTATCTCCAATGTGTCTTGTTACAATGCCAGTTGCCACGCGACTTACCCCCACCCTGATAATTGGCGCCAGGAAACTCACGGCTCTGCAGCCCTGGGAGAAGGAAAAAATGCATGTAAAACATGCCATGGAGATGATTTTACCGGTGGGATTTCAGGGGTAAGTTGTTATGCCAACTGCCATGCCAGTTTCCCTCACAATGAACAATGGCCCCAGCCCGATCAACATGGAGTTGTGACTTTGCTCAATGGAAAAGAGGGGTGCAAGCTGTGTCATGGGAACGATTTCCAGGGCGGTAATTCAAATATTTCCTGCTACAATGCCAACTGTCATACTACTTATCCCCACAATGAAAACTGGGTGCAAGCGGCTCAACATGGAGTGGCCGCTTATGGAGAAGGAAAGAACAACTGTAATTCAGCCAATTGCCACAGCCCCGATTTTTCAGGTCGTGAACCCCTTATTAAGGGATGTGTCAATCAGGATTGCCATCCCAATTACCCCCACCAACTTGATCCAAACTGGATGGCCGAACAAAACCCAACCCATATGACGACCTTTATTGCAAAGGTAAGAGCCGGGGATAACGATGCCTGCACCGAATGCCACGGGCAGGATTATGATCGTGTGGTCAATGGTGTTTCGTGTACGGCGGCGGGTTGTCATCCCAGTGGAGTGACGCATCGAAACATTCCTGAACCTTGGGCCGATGGCCAGGGGCATGGGGCTTATTATGTCAGCCAGTATTCAAATCCAAACTCAGTGGATGTGTGGATTAATGCCTCCTGCGGGCATTGTCATGGAACTCCTGTTACTTTTACTTTGAACGACACATTGGAAGGCCTTGCGCAGCAATCTGATTGTTATCGTTGTCATTGGGCCTTTCCCCATGTCAGGGTTGAGTATGGAAATCCAAGGCCGAATGGTCGAAGGCGCATTAATGATTGGGCGCCTGCAAGCGAGCATTTAGCTCATCTCTCTTATATTTTTGGAAACCCATTATTGGTGGACGAAAATGGAAATCATCAGGCCCAATTTGTGAATGGGGTTGAAAATCCGGCAGTATTTGAGGCCATAGAAAATACATGTGGGGGCTCTGAAGGAAATTGTCACTTTAATGGACGAGGATCCCCCGTTCTTGAATTTCGGGCCCCTGATCTATGTACAAGTTATTGTCACATCCCATTACCCTAATCTGAGAAAAATCAGAATGACCTCCTTACTCAAAAAGAATTTTTCATAAAGATGAAGAATTTCTTATGTTAATTATTGAGGTTCTCATGGGTTACACGTATAGTTTGCACACATCAATTTTATTGGTTTATTTTTGATAAACTGAGCAAAATCATGGTTGCATGTCTTATTTGAGTTAGTCTTTAAAAGATAAAGTCATGACTTCTTTCTTTTCTAAAATAGTGTCTTTTCTTATTGTTTTTTCATTTTTGGGGGTAGCCGATGTGTTTGCTGCCACTCCCAAAAAGAAAAAGAATAGTTTTGTCAGTGGCTATTTAACGAACAGGTATAAATTTCGGACTACCGGAGATTTTTCGGATCACGATTTGGAAGACATTCTTTCTTTGAATTTTGGAAACCCTAATTGGGACCGTGTCACGGGGTCTCTTCAAGGGGGCATCATTTCCGATCTCAATGGGGACGAAGACACCAATGTTTTCTCCGGCATCAATAACGCTTATTCAGGCGATGTTGTCGGGCGGCTTTATCACGCCTATGTCAATATTAACAAGCTTGATCCCATCAGCTACGTTCGTGCGGGGCGCCAACATCTTCAAAGCATCGAGCATCATTATTTTGATGGGGTTTCTTTTGAAACAATCCCCTTTGTTGGGTTTGTGGTGAGTGCCTTCGGGGGTATTCCCGTTCATCTCTATGAAAAAAAACTTGGGACGGACGTGGGGGATTGGATTGTCGGCGGAGGCATTCAATGGAACCCGGTGAGCATTGTGAGGGTCAAGTTTGATTATTCCCACATCAAGGATGACGATGTCGGGTTAAGACTGAGCCAAGGGGATCAGGAAGACAATCTCTTGGGAGCTTCCCTTTGGATTGATGCCAGCAAAAATTTTAACGTCTTTGGCCGGCTCACTTCCTTTTCGGATGAGTTAAGGGATGCCACATTGGCCGCCACCTTGTTATTTCCAGAAAAATCTCTGACAGTCCGGCTTCAGGCTTATCGCTTGCTTGAATCCTACGACATTCGCGTGAGTGACTGGGATGCGATGAATTTTGCAGGAGTTTATCAGCCCTATACTGAAATTGGAGCGAACCTGACAAAAGGGCTGGGCAAATTTTTTAGTATTGATGTGGGAGGTGCTAAACGCATTCTTGATGATGCCCAAAGTGTCAGTGCTTTTAATCACGGATTTAGCCGGGGGTATTTTTCATTTCTTAGCCAGAATTTCCTGATTGATGGGCTGTCTACCAATGCCGTCTTTGATTATTATCACGGTGAGGATAATTCCCTTAAAAATAATTCGGTGGGGGCTTCTTTTTCTGCTTCCCAGGCCTTATTCAAGAAGCACAAAACCCTTAAAGACAAGGATATGAAGTTTACCCTTGGAACGGCTTATTACTTGTATTGGTATAACTTATTGACAGGCAATGAAGAAAGTGATGTTCAAACTTATTTTGCCGAGTATGGAACCAAAATTATTGACAATATAAAAATCGTCACGCGTTACGAGCTTGAGCACAGCGAGCTGAATGCTTTTCATACAGGAACTTTTCGTTTTATATGGAATTTTTAAGGAACAAATATTTTTGGATGGGCCTCTTGCTGCTCCCTGTTCTTCTTGGGAACAAGGAATGCAAGCGTTCGTATACTTGGGGAGATCCCAATGTTGATTTTGTTTCGGCTTGGGAAGCCGATCACAAAGACTTTGATGCGTCAACCAAATGCAGGGAATGCCATGATGACCGCAGATCGGCGACCAAAGCTCCCAAAAGTCACAATAGTCACGACATCGTTTGGAAAAGGGAACATGGCAAGTATGCCCAACTCAAATACGGATACCGAAAAGAAAACATCTGCACTTTATGCCATACGGATTCATTTTGCGAATCCTGCCATCAGATAGAGCCTCCACAAAACCACACAGTATTCTGGAAAAACCGCGGGCATGGTTTGACTGTGGGGCTTGATCGCAGCAAGTGTACCGCATGTCATATCAGCGATGATTTTTGCACGCGCTGCCACAGCGAGACCAAACCCGTGGATCACACAGGTCTGTGGGGAAGCACCCGGAATACGCACTGCTTGAGTTGCCATTTCCCATTGTCAGTCTCCATCCCGGATCGTTGCGGAGTGTGCCATCAAGAGAACCCATCCCATCTTACGGCCCCAGCAGCCCCCAACACCATTCCCCTCCATGTGGCAGGAGCTGATTGTCGCACCTGCCATGCTAATTTAACCCATGCCGACAATGGTGGAAGTTGCTTGAGCTGTCATGCCATGCCGTAAAGGGCACCTCTCCTATTTATTCCAAATGCCTCAGGATGGGGAATTTACTTTTAAGCAAAATGGACGTTCCTCCAAGCAGAAGCCCGATGCACCCCAGTGAAATGACAAGGTAGAGAAGTTCAAGCCTGAAAAAATCAAAAAACAGGAGTTTAAATACAAGAAGAAGGTATAAAAAAATTGAAAGAATACGGATGAAAAATAATTTGAGAACAACCCCGACGTAAGCCACACAAAAAGCAAAAAATCCTCCGAGAACGGTCAAAAACAAAAGAGCTAATTGTGAAATCTGGTTTTGATTTTGGGAAGGGAAGAGGCGCATGATTTCACTTCCCATGCCAAGCAATAAAACAGCCAACCCCAAACTGAATAATCCCTGCCCAAGCAGGGGGCCCAAGTTCTTGGCTTTAAGGTCGTTGTTGATCATCCGGCCCTGGTATCCAAAGCAGAGGAAAGTGATGACAAAGGAGACAAATTTTAAATTAAAAAATGGGATGTCTTCCTGCGCCGTAAAATGAAACCGCATCGAAAAAAGAAATATCAGGGACCATATGATCATTGTGCCGGACACGGTTTTTAGTTGCCATCCATCTTCCCTGTTTCCCTTATGCCCAAGAAGAACGGCAAAAAGACAGAGGGTGATGATATCCAGCGGAATGGGCATCAGAATGGTCAGGGCGATGGCTGTTGAAAGTACCGTGCCCACCAGAAACAAAAAATCGTGTGATTGTTTTTTTAACCAGGTTGTAAAATACAAGATGGCATTTAGAGCCACAGGGATCAGCACAAGCCATGGTGTGTTGAATTTTCCCCAGAAGGCAAAGAGGTAAAAATAGAGGGCGATGTTGTTAAAGCCCCAGGTGAATTTTTCCGAAAGGAAGGTTGGCCGTTTGTGAGTAAGGGGCAAAAATCCGCTCCAAAGGATGAAAATGGCCGGGAATAGGGTTGTCTTCCACAAAACAAGATGTGTTGATTCAAGTTGGGGTTGCAGATTGATATTACGGATAAAGACAAAGACAAAAAGATGAGTCATCAACGATGCAGCAGCGCTCAGGCAGGGCCAATCGCATAGCAGGGTCAGCGCAAAACTGCCCATAACAATAACGGTATAATAAAGAATAAGCCAGTGGGTACCCATGAAGTCAGGGAGGACAAAAAGGGGAAGCAGGCATGATCCCCCAAGGCCCCAAAGGGCCCATAGGGAAGTTTTTTTTAGGAATGCCCAAAGCAGAAATGCCAACCAGAGGCTCAATGAAGAAATGAGCAGGAAATAAGGCCCTGTCAAAGAAAGCCTGATACTTGACCAGTAGATGGCCATGAAAAACAACAGGGCCCCAATAAGCCCCAAGAACCCGCCGAATTTGGGATAATTTTTTATGCGAATGTAGCTTGATACGGAAAAAAAGATCAAACCCAGAAGGGCAAGGACAATGACCTGCCCCAGCCCCGTGACCCAGTTTTGAACAAAGCAATAGCGCACAAAAAAACAACAAAAGAGCAGGGCCATGGCAATGCCCAGCCAACCCAGTTGGGTGGCGCCCGAAAAACTTTCAAGATTTATTTTCTTGTCGAGAATCGATTCGGATGTGGGATGTTCATTATTGGGAATAATGTAGACCGGATTGTTTGCCGGAGTTAAAAGAGCTCCCTCGATTTTTTCAATGCGCTTTTCCAATGAAGAAATGGACTGCTTCAGTTGATCAAGTGTCTTTTCACAAGACATGTTGAACTCTTTTCTTTGAAATTGAACTTTTTTACGAGCGAAGTAAATGGCCATCCCCTAATATGGCGAGGGGGACTATGGCTTAAGGCAGGATAAATGTCAAAAATTAATGATTCACGGGGCCTGTAAAAAAACAATGCCCAATGATTTAAATCAGTATATTATAGGCCCTTTCTACTGACCAAAATCATTACAGTCAGGTTCGAAATTTAATAAGTTGGTTTACTTTAGGAGAACCCAAATGACCCAACAAGATGAAAGACAAGCACAATCCCCCTCCGGGGATCACAAGAAAAAACGAAGCCCATGGGCGTATATTTTTCACGGCCTATGGCGTTCCCCTTTGGGATTATTGGGTGTAATGCTGACCACAATTTCTGCTACCCTGATGATCATCGGGTTGGCCGCTGAATTCCTGGGTGTTTTTCGTAATGCTTATCTGGGAATTTTCATCTTTTTGGTTCTTCCAGTTGGAATGATCGCAGGCCTTCTGATTATGCCCGTGGCAGCTTATTTGCGAAGAAGACACTGGGAAAAGCATGGTGTCGAGAAGGAACATTTGCAGATCAATCTGAGTAACCATCGGCATCGTTTGTTTGTCATCGGTTTTATTGTGCTTACTTCAATTAATTTCGTTATTTTGGGTATGATTAGTTACGAAGGATATCATTATACGGAATCAAACCAATTTTGCGGGGCTATTTGCCATAAAGTCATGGAACCTGAATACACTGTCTATCAACGATCTCCCCATGCACGCGTTGATTGTGTGAATTGCCATATTGGATCAGGAGCTGACTGGTATGTCCGTGCAAAAATTTCCGGGCTAAGACAGGTGGCTGCCGTCATGTTGGGGACCTATAACAAACCCATTCACACCCCCATTGAACATTTACGTTTTTCCCGGGAGACCTGCGAACAATGTCATTGGTCCGAAAAATTTGCCGGCAAAAAGACAAAAACCTTCATTCATTTTACCAATGAAAATCAATTGGAACCCGATAAAACAAACATTGCCCTTCATATAGGGGGGCGTAACCCGCGGACGGAAGCTTTTGAAGGCATTCATTGGCATGTCAGCCGGGATATTCAGGTCAGTTTCCTGGCGGCCGATGAAAAGCGTACTTCCATTCCCCGTGTTCGTGTCAAAAAAGAGGATGGTTCTATAAATGAATATTCCAATGGTGAAGAAGTTCCCGCTGACAAAGAGAATAAGTGGCGTGTGATGGAATGCGTTGATTGCCACAACAGACCGACGCATATTTATAAGTCTGCCGAAGAGGCTGTTGATTTTGGTTTGTTGAGCAAAAAGATCAATCCTGAAATTATTGGACTAAGGGAAGACGGGCTCAAAGCCCTTAAGAAGGGATATGCCTCACGGGAAGAAGCCCGGAGTGAACTTGGCCAATATCTCATGGGACTTCAAACCGAGCGTAACCAGGAACAGGCAAACCTCTTTTCAAAAGATATTCAAGTAGCAGGAGATTATCTGCTGGAACAATACATGGGGAATGTATGGCCCAACATGAATATTGATTGGGGGACTTACAAAAGTCATTTGGGTCATGAATATGAACTTGAGGGCTATGGATGTTTTCGTTGTCACGATGACGAACACGAAACCAAGAAAGGCAAAGTCATTTCACAAGATTGTGACTTTTGCCATGATGACCCCCCATGATCTTTGATGTTTATGACTTTTATCATTTATGTCCTACAGGATTTTTGATAAACACACTGCCGTGTTTGGATTACAAACTTTACTAAAAGGAGCTTATTAATATGAAAACCATGCTTAAAAATGGAGTTACAGGGATCCTCTTTTTGGGTCTCTTGGGTCTTTTTTCGGTGGCCAATGCGGCCGATGATCCGGGGAAAAAGATTTTCCTCGATCAAAAATGCAACAAATGCCATGAAATTAAAAGCTTAAGTATCGCCAAACTTCCCAAGGAAGCTGAAGCCGGGGAAGAAGCTGAAGCTGAGGAAGAAGCGGATACTCTTGAAGCGCCCGATCTTAAAGCTGTTGCCACCGACGACCAAGTCCAAAAGGCTGCCGGGGGTGCATCCCAATACCTGAAAGATTACCTCCAAAAAAAGGTGGATCATACAGGTGGTGAAGGAGCCAACAAAAAGCCGCGCAAGCATAAAAAGCTGTTCAAGGGAGCTGATGCCGACTTGACGGCGCTTGTTAACTTTTTACTTACGGTAAAATAACCCTCCTTAGTTGTTTGTTTTATTCTCAAGCCCCATGTTCTAGTATCAGAACATGGGGCTTGTTAGTTTTCCTCTTAAATTCAAGAGTATGTTTGTCAGGTTTATTTTTAAAAAATAAAAATATGATCTTTATCATTTGCAAAAATTTCTTCCCCGATATACTCATACACAAAATTAGTGTAAAAAAAATTAGTTCTCCAATTTCTCTGGCATTAAAAAATAGTTCTTTAATAAGAGAGGTCGCTCTTGCAACTTAAGTCAAGACAGCCAACTATCTTTTCCAAGAAATCACATTATTTATTCTTTATAGTCATTTTCCTTTTAATAGGTTTGGGAACAAGTTCATTTGTTTTTGGAAAGGAAAAAGAGCACTCTTTCTGGGGGTCGCTCACCCAACGATATAAATTGCGCTCCACGGGGGCTGTTTCCGACCACGATAGTGAATCGATCGTCAATTTAAACCTTGGTCATGGGAATTATGATCGTTTTTCAGCTTCTGTTCAGGCAGGGCTTATCGTTGATATCAACGGTGCGGAAGACAATAAACTTTTTTCCAGCATCTATGATAGTTATTCCAGCCGCGCTGTTGGACGTTTGTATCATGCCTACTTTGACGCGCGCAAAGTGGGCCCCATTGGCCTGGCTCGTTTGGGGCGTCAGCACATCTATGAAATTGATTCTGTGTATTTTGATGGTGCTTCGGTGACAACCCGGCCTTATTACGGTCTCGTTTTTTCTGCGTTTGGAGGTGTGCCGGTTCATCTTTATGAAAGCCAGATTGGTGTTGGGAAAAAAGATTGGACTCTCGGCGGTTCGGTTCAATGGACACCTTTGGCCCGTTTAAGGCTTCGTGGAGATGTCGTTCATCTTAAAGATGATACAAGCAGTTTCCGTATTACCCAGCAAGATCAAGAGGACACACTTCTTTCAGGTTCGGTTTGGGCTGATTTAACAAAGATCTGGAATGTTTTTGGACGCGTGAGTGCTTTTTCAGATGAGATGCGTGATGTTGAGGCGGCCTCCACACTCCGTTTTGATCCACAAAAGCTGTCCTTTCGTTTTCGTGTGTACCGTCTTCTGGAAGACTATGACATTCGTGTGGTTGACTGGGATGCTTATGGTATCGCCGGCAGTTATCGCCCCTATACTGAAGGGGGTTTAAATGTCACAAAGGAAATGAGCAAGTATTTTTCAGTCGATGGCGGTTTTGTGGTGCGACGTTTAGATGACAGGCAAATTGCAAGCGCCTTTAACCACGGATTTGAACGGGTTTTTACTTCTTTATCGAGCCGGGACTTTTTGGTAAAGGGTTTGTCGACTTCAACCACTTTCGACTATTACCATAGCCGGGACAATGTTCTCAAAAATAATACCTCAGGGGTGTCTTTTTCGGCAAATCAGGATCTTCTCAAAAAACGTCTCAAGGTGGGTGCCGGAACGGCGTTTTATTTATACCGTTATAATTTGCTTACAGGAAATGAATCAGACAATGTCCGAACTTATTTTACCAATGCCGAAGCCATACTTACCAAAAAGAAGGATCTCAAGGCGAAAATGGCCTATGAAATTGAAGATAACAAGTTCAACACTTTTCATAGTTTAAAAGCAGGAGTGACATGGAATTTTTAAAACCATCTCGTCAAAAACGCTTTCATGGGAAAATGGTTTTCCATGTCTTGCCATTCCTGTTTTTGCTTCCCTTTTTGTTTGGAAATAAAGGATGCGATAAAACATTTACATGGGGTGACATCAATAAAGATGTTGTGGCCAAATGGGAAGATGATCACAAGGACATGGACCGCGACACAAAATGTTCTGACTGCCACGATGCCATAAAGAATAAAAACTCGAGGCCCAAAAGTCATGATGTGGTTTGGGAACGTGAACATGGCAAATATGCCCAGCTCAAATTCGGATTTAGGGATGAAAACGTTTGCCGGCTTTGCCACACTGATTCAACGTGCACCCAGTGCCATCAAATTGAAGAGCCCCAAAATCACACGATGTTCTGGAAGCTTCGAGGGCACGGTGTTTCGGTAGGGCTTAATCGCAGTACTTGTGCCGTGTGCCATGCAGGGACCGACTTTTGCGAACGTTGCCATTCGGAAACCAAACCCACAAACCATATTGCCTCTTGGGGGAACACGACCAACAATCATTGCATGAGTTGCCACTTTCCCATTACCTCCGCAGGAGCCCAAACATGTGCCGTATGCCATGCAAATTTACCCACACACGATCAAACTCCATCGCGACCCAATAATGCCCTGCATGCTGCAGGAGCGGATTGTCGCGGTTGCCATAACCCCCTCCGTCATCCCGATAATGGAATGACTTGCACAAGTTGCCATACGCAATAGTGTTCTTTGAATAGATTCCTCAAAGCATTCTGTATTGTTAAATTGCCCCCATTGGGAATGGGCAATTATGGGATGAGCGGGGTCAGTTGAGTTGCTGATGTTGATCATAGGTAGAGAAGAAATAGTTTTGATATAAGGGGAACAGAATTTCATGAAAAAATGTCAAATAAATCCATTTAAAAGGGGGTGCCCATGAGTTACTTAAAACTTTCTAAGAAAATCTTTTGGTGTTCTGGTTTTTTTATTTTTCTTTTTTGGGCGATCTTGCTTACAGGATGCGGGTCCGGGAGTGATAATTCGGGTACGCCCAATGCCAATGCTGGAGATGATCAAGAGGTTTTAACTGCAGAAACTGCAAGCCTGGATGGTGAAGCCAGTACCGGTGTTGAAACCGCAACCTGGACTTTTTCTTCAAGACCCACGGGCTCTGCAGCGGCCCTTGTTAATGAAGATAACTTAACCCCCACCTTTACCCCTGATGTCAATGGGGATTATGTTGTTCAACTTTCGATTAATAGCGGAGCCTCAACAGATACTGTTACAATAACGGCCAGTGAGGTTCAGGCTGTTGTATCGGTTCCTGCAAGTTCGGCGGTCACGACCCGAACTCGCTTTAATACAACCGAATATGTCATTGATGCCGAAGATACGGGGGGCATTCTTTCAGCGGCAACAAGCCAGGTTTCTGCTTTAGCCAGTGTTGCGGGGCCTAAGGCGGCCACGGTAAGCAATTATTTGTGGGAACAGGTTGAAGGCCCAAATGCAACCACCACCAATGGGTCTTCCAATGAAACCCTTGAATTTACTGCCCCGGCATTAACTGACCTTTACAATGTGGCGGATCATTATAAATGGCAGGTGTTCCCCATTTCACGAAATGACGCAAAAATGGTTTTTAAATTAACAGTGACCGGAAGCAATGGGGGGACGGATACGACTTTTTTCACGGTTTATCTGGAGGATGATGGTTCTGAACTTCATCCTGCCAGCGGGCTTCCCAATGTTGCTGTAGGGGAAACTGTTTATCTTGCAGGCCCTGATCTTAAAGCCTCAACGGCTAATACAACCACTCAACTTGAAGGAGGCCCTATCACCGATTGGAGCTGGACACTTTCGGTTCCGGATGGATCCTCTGCCACTTTCGTCGATTCAGGGACTACATCCTCCACTTTACAAACTCCCAAATTTGTCCCGGATGGGGCCGGCCTTTATACTGTAAGCTATTCGAGTGTGACAGGGGCCTATGCCGGGGCTACTGCGGCCACGACTGTAAAATCTCCAGGGACTCTTACCATTAACGCGGCCGATTGGGTGGGTGTGGGGACTATTGGAGATACAACCCCGGCATCCCCCCAATGTGCCACGTGCCATGATGGGTCGGTACAAGCAGATAAACAAACAGGG
>MGPH01000049.1 GCA_001797365.1 Deltaproteobacteria bacterium GWA2_45_12 | reverse complement strand
AGCGTGGACTTTAAATTTACATTTTTAAGGAGGAATATTTGCGGAGAGGGTGGGATTCGAACCCACGTTACCGGTTAAAGTAAACACGCTTTCCAAGCGTGCGCCTTCAGCCACTCGGCCACCTCTCCTTAAAATTTTAATCCTTCCAAAGACCCAACAATCTTTTAAATTTAATACCACCTTTGTAGGATTTTATTTCTTTTTCCCTTTGGCAAGCAACAGATCGACTTTCATACGGCTCATTGTAAATACACACCCAGGGTATTCCACCTTTCGTAGATTTAACAAAGCCAGAATTATGTCTTACTAACCGATCTTCAATGAATTCTGTACTCCCTATATAATGTTTCCCTGTTTTTTCACTTCTTAGAATATACACTTGGTACATGTTAGCGCCTTTCCCGCGTAGCGGGACCCCGCTACGCGGGGCAGCCACTCGGCCACCTCTCCAAAGGAAAAGGAAACTTGCCGTCTTTACCGTCCCTGAATTTGTTTTGCAACGAAATCCTCTGGAGCCATTTTTAAGTAAGAAGGGAAGGGGTGAATGTTATTTCCTGATGGCCAATGTTCCGTCTGCTTGTCTTTGCAGGATAATGGCCTCGCCATTAATCTTAAGCCCGTAGATCCTGCTCTCTCCCAGCTGCACATTACCTGAAATAGGGGCTCCATCCAGTGTTGCTTTGACACCCTTGGGGATCTGTAAGAAGCTCGAGGTGCTTGAAGTTTCCAGCTTCACTCCACCGGCCAAATCGTAGAAGCTTGAGACAATAACCGAAGGGCCTGTGTCCACACGGCGTTCTGGGCGTTTTGGTGTAACAACTACCTGTCTGGGTGACGGAGATGGTGCGGGTGTTCGAGCTGGTTTGGGAGAATCAGGGGGTGTTGGTGCAGGAGTGTTTCTGACGGGCGGTTCATGTTTTAACCTAGAGCCTTGTTCCTTATGAAAGTGGATGCTGGGATTTTCTCCTCCGGTTACATCTACACAAATGGTTACTATTCCACCCCCTGGCCGGTTTATTGTAATTTCGTTGGAGCCTTCATTTAATAGGATCCGAGGAGGGGTGGCCTGATGTCCGTTAACTGAAATATTCTGCACGGGATACTCGCCAGGTGTTAGAACCACTTCAAAACGAGGTTTCTCTGGTCCTGTTGAAAAAACTCTTCCCAAAAGAGTTTTAGACTGGGGAGCTTTGGGAACAATGTCAACACCGAGTCCTTTATTATTCATTAGAAAGGAGCGGGGAGGAATGGTCCCATCAGGATTTTTCAGGGGGGCAGAGAATTCTCGCATGGGCACGGCTTGCCTAGAGGGGGGTGTGCTGCCGGGTGATTCTCTTGAAATAGTGAGAGAATGGTGCCCATTTTCAAAATGGGCGCTAACGATAAAAGTATCCGTACCTATTGTAATGCGATCTCCTGATTTTAGCCGAATTGTCCCTCCTTGAGGGGTCCCATTGATGTTTGCTAAACCAAATTCAACGCGAAGTTCCAAGCTTAGTTGATCCTGTTTAAATCTATTGGTCGACAGGTCAATACTGCCTAATGTTGCCCCTCTATCAGCAAGTGTGGTGTTGGCCACCAAAGTGACCCCTTCAGCCAATTTGAAAGTCTCGGTATCGGTAGATAAAGTTGTGCCGTCTTGTCGACGTGCAAAATGATAGGTTGTTGAACCTTCCGGAATTGCAAGAGTGGGGTTCCCCCGTGTTTCGGTAGGTGGTGTGGCGGCACGTACAGCCATGTGCGGGTTTGCCGGGGATCCTGGGGGTGACGCTGGTGCAAATTCGGGTCGTGGTGGGACGCCTTCTGGAAATACCTCTGCAAGATCAAAAAATTCGCGAGCAGAACCTCTAGGTTTTGTTCCAAGAGCGGCGCGGAGTTGCTCTAAACGGCTGGCCCAGTTTCCAAAGGGTTTACCGGTTTCCGTGTTGAAGCTGGCCTCCGGGTTTCCAAATTGTTGATCTCTTAAATGAGCTCCAGGGCCGGAAAGAAGGGCCTGAACTTCCCGCATGGCAATGTCTTCATGTGACCCCGGTGTTGGAGAAGGGCTGGTCACGGCCCAAAGAGGTGTTTGGGGGGATAGGGGAGCCCTTCTGGAGGGCGTCCCATGAGATTCTCCTCCCACTTGAATGATAGGACGACGTATACTGGCAAGATCCGTTTCATCGCTGTTTCCATTTGACATGACAGGGGCTCTGTTTTGTCGCCCTGGCAAATGCTCATCCGCCCAATTGGGATTGGCATTTGGATTTACTGCTCCCGGGTTATTGGCAAAAACATCGTTGCCCATGTCCACATCATTTCCTCCACCCGCTACAGCTTGATGGGCTTGGCGTTGTGGCTGAGTGTCGCGACGCGGTGCGGGAGGAGTGGGGGCAAGAGGATTGAATTGGGGAGTAGTTGCAAAATCTGGTTTGGATGTCGCATCAAAATCATTGTCTTGGAATGCAGAAGGTTGAGAGTCTGTCCCGGATGGAGAAGGGCTTTTAGGTCCTGCAGGAGGAGGTGGTGGGGTCTCAACAACATGCACCGCATCTTCTTTACGGCTTCTCAATAAATTTTTTCCGTCGCCCCAGTTAAAATAAACGGTGAGGGCTCCTTGTTGGGCCATGCTCCAATACAAATGCTTACGTAGTTCTTTGCGTGCTTCGGGGTTGGGATTTTCATCAATTTCCTGCAGGGCTTCCCGTGCTGTGGCGGCCAGTTCGGCGGCATCCAGACTTAAGCTTCCAACCCCTAAAAGAAGTTTTAATTTACTCCCTTCCTTGAGAAACCTTCCACCTGGGATGGACGCCAAACCAACGGCAGAAGCCAAAGTGCTAATGGCTATCAGGCCATCCATTTCACGGCCGGCCTGGCTGTCACGCCCCATTTTACGGATTCCCACGATGGTATTGACAGCTCCGGCAAAGGCACCCAACCCGGCTGCAGCAATGCCTCCCACCACGGCTGTATGGGGCGTGGGGATTTTGGAAACGGCGATGGCGCACATGGCCGCATTTCCGGCTTTTTCGGCTCTTTTTTCCCATTGGGCCCAGCCAAGATCACTTTCTGTAAAACCTCGCAGTGTTTGGACGTTACCTGAATCCGGATTTTTGATTTTATAGTAACCCACGCCATAAGGATGGAGGGCCATCATATTGGCCAAGGCTGCGTCAAGATCAGCTCCCTGATAACGGCTGCCCGTGGCCAAATCAAAAATGATGGTTTTTCCATCGCGGTTTTTTCCAAAAAGCAGGGGAGGGCTGACAATGGTTCCGTTGATTTGGTCGCAGTAAATGGCGGGAAGACTTTTAAAAGACGTAAGATCCGCATTATTTTCCTGTTCAAGGCGATTGAGGAAGCCATAAAGTTTTTGTTCTTTTTGGGTCGTCAATTCTTTGAGGTCAACGATGATTTCTTCCAACGCAGCTTTCTTTCCCTCAAAATCAGGGACCTCCGGATGCGTCATGAGTTGCGTCAAATTTTCCTCCGCTTGAGCTAAGGGTTTGCCGAATTCATCCTTATAAAAATGAATGACGTCGATGTAGCTTTTGGAATTTTCTTCAGCCAAAAGCCCATCGCCCCGTTCCCAGAAAGAGGAAATATTTTCGCGGCCGGCTTTATAAGCTTCAATATCATTGTATTGTTCACGGGTGAGGCCTTTAAGCTCCGGGGGGATTAATTTTATGTTAAGAGAAGCTTCTTGTCCTTGAGTCCATTCGGTTTCCCATTGGCCCTTTCTTTTTTCAAACGTGCTTTTCTGATTGGGATTAAAAACCAGAACCATTTCCGGATTCCCATAATTTCCTGTGGTGGCCAAAAAACGGGTGATCTGCCCGTTTTCATCCCAAGCTTCTACTTTCACTTGAGCCGTTACGGAAAAATCTCCCAAAGCATGAAAGCCCGTGACTTTCATCCGGCTTACGTGAGTCTGTGGGTTATTCCCGTGAATTTGCAATTGCCGGGTGGCCAGGCTTTCCAGTTTTTTCCAAAAAGGTTTGTAAGGGTCCCCGATTCTTTCCAGTGTGCGGCCCACTTGCAGGGTACTTTTTTCAACATTGGCACGGATTTTTTCCTGTTCTTCCCCATATCCTGCGGGAGTGCCATTGATATGGTTGGCCCTCTCTTCTCCCAAATCCAGGCCAAAACTTCGCAGATATTCTTTTTGCCCCTTAATGCGCTTGCCATCCACTATGACTGGGCGAAAGGATGATTTTTTTGACGGCGTTAATGAATAATTTTCCTGGCGGGCAGGTTCCATGCCTTCGGCCGACCCCTTGTATTTTCCTTCCCAAAAAACAAATTCTTCAATTATAGGGGCTCGCGTCGCCCCCTCCATCGGCAAAGCCGCTGGAGCCTCCCCCTCACCGCCGCCGTGCGGCTGGTCAGGTTTTTCCCCAACCACACGAAGATACCTATTGCGTACACGATGTTCGGTCACCCATTGGCCATTGGCATTGCGGACTTTGCGTTCAACAAATTCAATGTCATTTTCTTTAACCTGGGAACGGGGGTTGTTGGTATAGCGGGCATTGGCCCAGGAAAGAACCTTTTTTCTTGTAATCGTGGCCTCTGAGCCGCGATCTGCAGGGAGACCCCGCATCGAGTGTGGGGTGACAGAAGAGGGGTTTTTTATTAATTCCTTAAACTCTTCCGTGGTTCCCACAAAATCCGCATCATTGGCAGCCAAAGTCCGCGTGGTTTGAGGAACAAAGCGAACGTCATGGGGTTCACCATTTTGTGTTACACCCGACTTGGGCCAACCCACAAAATGGTATACGCGGCCATACACGCCTTCATGAATTTCATCCCGGCGCACTTCCACATGGGCAAGGTTGTAGTTGGGGTTGATCTCATTTACGAAATATTCCCAGGCTTGTTTTACTTCATCATTTTTATTTCCCGCAGCCAGTTCCCTAAAATCATCGGCACTTAAAATTTCATCTTCTAAGGGGACATCACTTATTTCGTTGGTGGGCTCTTGCGGTTTTGAAGCTTTTTGGGCACGTGTCCAGAGTGTGGGGATGGCTTTTTTAGTTTCACCAACTATTGCTTTGAGTGGAGCTGTGGCTTGTTCCAAAAACCCTGGAATGGGTACAGGTTCTTTTTCAGATGCTTTTTTACCAAGATCCGTTTCCTTCTTTTCGGACGTTTTTTTAGCCCCAGGTTGGGGCAGAATGAGACCGTCTTTATTTGAGCCAATGGATATTCCCATAAACTGCTGATTTATAAAAGCAATCGGCATGCCAAGGCTGATGATACAGCCCTTTTATAAAGATAAGTTATTTCAACAGCTTGATGATGAGGGGAGATAAAAGGAGGAATATAAAGTGGGAAAATAGGGGAGGTTGAACCTCTGTTTTATCAATATGAAAAATTTAGAAAAATCAAATATGACCTATTGACATAGTCATATAGGTTATTTAATATAGACATCATGAAAACCATAGCTGTTGGAGAGTTTAAGTCGCATTGTCTTTCCCTTTTTGAAAGGGTGAGGGCCAAAAAAGAGAAAATTATTATCGCGAGATGGGGAAAGCCCATTGCCCAAGTGCTGCCTTTAGGGGGAGATTTGAATGTGGATGTTCGGGAACAGTTAAAAAATACTCTTGTTTTTGAAGGAGACATTCTTTCTCCCATCGATGAAGTTTGGGAGGCGACCCAATGATTTTGTTGGATACCCATACATGGGTGTGGTGGCTGACACATCCGGAAAAAGTTTCTTTAAGCGCGCAGCAAACCATCAAACAGGCAACCAAAGAGGGGGAAGTGGGAATTTCTGCCATATCCTGTTGGGAAGTGGCCATGCTTGTGGCCAAAGGACGCCTTGGTTTTTCGGTGGATGTTGAGGCTTGGGTTGAAAAAGCACTTTCTCTTGGTGAGATGAAATTGCTGGAATTAACGCCTCAAATTGCCATTCGGGCTACCAGGCTTCCGGGTGATTTTCATGGGGACCCCGCTGACCGTTTTCTTATTTCCACAGCCATGACTCATGGCATTGTCCTTGTGACCAAGGACGAAGCAATCCATAAATACCCTCACTGCCGTTCGATTTGGTGAATTCTTTATGAGTAAAGCCTTTGTCAAAGAATCAGATAACAATCAGGAAGATGATGAACTCCTCAAACTGCCTCCCATTCCTGCCGGTTCCAAAAATTATATTACCCCGCGCGGAGCTAAAAAGCTTACTGATGAATTGCGCCATTTGTTGCACACCGAGAGGCCTAAACTTACCGAAGTCATTGCCTGGGCGGCGGGCAATGGGGACCGGTCGGAAAATGCCGATTATATTTATGGGAAAAGACGCCTGCGTGAAATTGACCGCCGCATCCGTTTTTTGGAAAAGCGGATCGAGGCTTTTGATGTGATTGATCCTGCCAGCATTCGATCCGACATCATTCTTTTTGGAGCCACCGTCACCGTCTGTGATGAAGAAGGCAACGAAAAAACTTATTCCATTGTAGGCATTGACGAATCAGAGGCCTCTCGCGGGCACATCAGCTGGATTTCCCCCCTGGCACGGGCCCTTCTTAAGTCCAAAAAAGGGGATGTGGTCACCTTCCCCTCGCCCAAGGGGATAAGGGAAATTGAGGTAATAAAAATCGTGTATGAAGAGATAAAATGACAAAAAATGTTTTTTGTTTGTTTTTTAAATTTTAGTTCCTGAATTCTTTGTCCAAAAACCATTCAAAAGATGAACGTGATTTTTTTTTATTTTTTCGTAAATGGCAAAGGACTCATCTTCGTCATATAAATGTGAAGTCTTGTTCCTGTCTTCAAGCATATCAATCCACCCTTCTCCATTATCAAACAATTTGGCCTGAAACCCTTCTTTAATGGCAGAACGCGGAGAATTGACTTCGATGCCCCCATGGACCAATAGTGCCTTGGCTAGTTTCCAGGCTAGTTCAAAGGTGAATTCAAACCTCTGGATGGTCCCGTCTACAACAATGCTTCCCTTGAGGGCATTTTCTTGAAGGGCTTCTTCCAGGCGGTCCAGGGCGTTTTTGTAATCCTGTTTGAGTTCCTTAATGCGTTTTTGATTCATAAAGAATGACTCCTTGGGAAAGAATGTTGTTTTTTAGCTCATCTTTTGCAATGGAATAAAAATTAATCACATCAAACTTCAGGGGAGTTTTTATCTTTTCTTCCAGATGATGGCGTACCATGTTTATGTCCCGGTCCGTCCATTGTTTCCCAAAAATGGCAATGTCAATGTCGGAGGTTTTTTTTTCATTGCCGGTGGCCCGTGAGCCAAAAAGAACGATCTTCTCAGGTTTTTTGCAGGAAAGGATCTTTTCAACGATTTGTTTGGACAAATTCACGGAAAGCACAGTGTCTTTTTGGCTGATAAATAAAGTGGCGTCAAGGGGCAACTTTTTTCACATACCAGCGATAAACATCCAAATTCACTAACTATTACTCATACTATGACTATTCCCGGCGTTGGCCCTGTGGATGCCTTTTTTGTTGTGGAAAGGGGACGAAATTCCCCCGTGGCCAAGTTGCGCCTTGCTGTCAATGGTTCCGTGTTTGGAGGCGTAGCCCAAGACAATGTGGATCAGGTGGCCCGGGTAATTCGAGAAGGGCACATGAGTCTTGAGGGAGAATGGCTCACGGTTCGTTTTGATCTCAACAGAAATCCGGCCGCGTTGGGCGACTGGCTTCGCTCGCTTCCCCCCAACATCACCTTTGGCCGTGCTGAAAATAGTATCAGAAATTATTTTTTTTTGGGGGGCCTTGATTCCAGAAGTACGACGATCCAACAATTGATATTTGGTGGGGAGAGTTTGGCAGGTTGGATGGCCGGTGATGGGTCGCTTTTTATGGGAAGATGCGTTGTTGGTAACGGCCAATTGTGTCTTTCCCTGAATTTATCCGGAGCCGTTGCCACAGAGGATTTGGCCCTTGAATTTTCTCAAGCCCTTGTAGGATTAAGCCCCGTCCCGCCACCCATGCGTCGTCCTCGACGCCCCCCATTTGATGAGAAGCCACGACCGGACCGAGCTTTGGCACGTGTTGTAAGTGGAGGAATACAGGGAGAGCCAAAACCAAAAAGACCATCGCTTGAGCTTTCTCCTCCAGAAATTCGCGATATCCTTCGGGATAGGTATGGTTACTTGCCGGGGGTCAGAAATCTTAAACGAAACGGCGAAGCGACTCCTGACTACCTCCGCGCTGAGGCAGAGCGTACAAGACTTCCTGTGGTTGTTCTTCTTTACGCCTGCCGCGAAATCAAATTGAATCACTATGCGACCCGCGATGAATTGTTGGCAGCGGCTACTGCCACCGGATTTCCCTTGGCCACCATCCTGGATTTTTCGTGGGGGCCGGGTTGGAGGGATGCGAAAAATTTCAGGGAATTTTCAAACTTGTCAACACAAACGGGGCTCACCATTATCGAGCTTATCTCGGCGCATAATCATGCCTTCAATGAGGGAGGTGGACTCGAAGCCGCTTTACAAAGAAATTTCAGGGAGTTTGGCAGCGCCCAATGGAGGGAATTATCCGGGGATAGCCCCGCACAGCTTGTCGCCCTTTTGGCTTTTTTTCACCCGGGAATCGATCCTGATACCTTCATGCAACAATTAGAAAAGAAAGAGGCCGCTCAGCTGGCCATAGCGGCAAGGGCTGAAGCTCGTCTAATGATGCAAAGCGAACGTGAGAAACTGGAAGTCCAACGTGCAGCGGAGAGGGCATTAAAAGCCGAAGCCATAAGGCACGAGGCTAAAAAGGCAAAAGCTGATCAACTGGCTGCCCAGCGGCTTAGCAGAGAAAGGGAAGAAGCCCAACAAAAGATGGCAAGGGTGGCAGAAAAAACAAGGTTACGGGAAATGGAAAGTCCTGGAGTCCCCATACTTCGCAAGGAGCCGGACTTGGAGGCTGTTATTGCTGATATACGAAGAACTCTGCCAGAGAAACCAAGCTATGCCGAATTATATGCAGTAGCTGATAGTCTGGGCGGAGGCATGACCCAACTTATTGAAACTTTTTATGGCGGCAAAACCTTGGCTGATATTGTGCGGAATTGGCGATTGGCGCAAGCAGGCTTGCCAACCCGTTGGGGGACGAGCCTATCGCAAACCCAAATGGCCATGCGTGTTCGCCAGGCCACGGCGTTCATCAATGATAAGGCTCCCGAGGGTAAGGCCAGCCGAACATTAATTCATCAAATTGAAAGCCGAACCACCGATGAGGGTTACATTCCTGAGCGTTGGGCCTTGCAAGCTCTGGCCCATGTCATGGGCATGGATGTGAACATTCTTTATTATGTTGTTAACAGGCAAGTGGCCGGTCCTGAGTGTGTTGATCCAGCGCTCACACGGGGAGAGAATTTTGAATATTATTTGTATTCAAAAGATTTGATTCGAGCCTTTACAGCCCTTTCTTATAGAACGCTTTCCAGAAAAGATGTTTTAGACAGGCTATTACAACACTTTATTCATCCAGATAAGGTTCAGGTCTTCAATGGAAAGCCCCTTCCACATACCCAGTCGGCAGAATATGTTCCCTTGGGTTTTGTGTTGTTAAACATTCTTCGACTCACCGCTTTAAAAACAAAAGCTCCTGCCTATGAATTTTTGGAAAGAGAAACAGGTTTGTCAAAAGAAGACATTTGGGAATTTATTTCACAAAGTCGTCAATCAAAAAGGGTGGCTCCTGTTATCGGTATACGGCTTCCTGTTGATTCAAGGGTGGCTTTAGACTCCGCTTTTCCCAAGTATGCCGACTTAAGGGAAGAATGCCGGACAAGAGGTGTTACGGTTGCCTCTCTTTTAGAGACGCATACCCAAGGTAAGCCATGGCATCAGCTCCTCAAAGAGTGGAGGGTTCAAAAAGGGCTTACTGAAGAAGATGTGGCGCGTTCCATTGCCATGAAAAAAGGGAATCTTCTTCCCCAAACGAATGTCATCAAAGAATGGGAAGCCTGGCATTTGGGGCTGGCCGTGCCTTCCCGGATGGATGTCTGTTATTGGCTAGAGGCCATTGAGGCTCCGATTGATCTGCAGGGCATGTTATTTTTGATTAATCGTGCGGCCTATCCGCAGCTTGATGAGCGATACACCCAGGCCCCTACTTGTGAAGTTTATTGTGATGCCCCTTTCTTGCGCGAAATTTTCGATGATATTCTTCATAATCGGGGAAGGGATAATCCGGATGAGAGCGCTTTGGTGGCTGTGGAAGAAGTACAAAGGGATTTACGGTTTGTTCTCTTGGGGCGCTTATTGGACCCAGATAGGAAGTACTTATTTCGCGCCACTGGGGGTACTGTTTTTGTAGGCTCGGCCGATTCAAGGCATTTTGTTGACAATACAACCATCATTGCTTTCCTTAAACGGGGAATGATCCAGTTGGAAAGTATTCAGAAGATAGCGGCCCTTTTTGAGTTTGATGTGGAGGATGTCTATGAGTTCATTATGGTCAAATGTTATGACCCCAAATTCGTTAAGGCTGTAGATGATGCATCACAAGATCCCCAAATCAAGGCCTTGCTTCAATGGCTTGGAAGACCCAAGGCGCGATTTTTTTTACATCCTTCCCATGGCCCTAGACAGGCCAAGGATTTTTTAGAACGCGTGGATACGCTGGGTGGTTTCCTTTGGTTGGCCCGCCAACTCAATGGTTTTTCACTGGAGGAAATTGGGGAGTACTCTCACTTACGCCGTCAAGACATCATTGCCATTGAGAAAAATGACATGCCCTATGTGGTAGAAGGTGACCTTATTCGTTTTGCAGAAATTTATCACTTGCCTTTGGGAATCTTGCAAAAATTGCGTGATAAGACCTATCCTGCGGGCCCACCGCAAAAAGACATGTTACGTAGTGCCAAGGCAGGGTCTTTGAAAAGCCTGGTGATGCAGGGAATTGGTTTGTTTAGTTATGAACAGGCAGCTGAGGTCATCAGCAACGTGATCACTGAAATTACAGGCCAGCCAAGGGTATTCCGCTGGGCTAATATTCAGGCCATTGGGGATTTACCCAAAACGCAGGTGGGGGATGAACTCATTGCCGGTTTTATCCTGGCTTTTGGACATCGTTTTGATGTTCAAAAATTTATTTCCTTGGCACGACCTCAATGGGTTGAACTTGCCAAAAATGGTTTTGAAGTTTTTCCGCCTTCGACTCCGGAGGTTTTTTACGATCATCGAATGAAAGAGAGAAAACCAAGGCATCAGGTTTTTAAAGACCTCACTTACAACTCGGCTTACGAGCTGCAACAAAATGAAGAGAAACATCAATGGGTACCCGAGGTAAGGCTGATGCAAATGACCGAAGCAGGTTTTGGGGATCTGGCTTTGCGTTTGAGGCGGTCAAATCCGTGGTGGTTATTGGCTTGTGAGGCAAAAACAGGTGATCCCACACAACAATCTCGCGATCGCTTTGCCATGGCAAGGGCCATTGGCCGGCATTTGAAATCAAGATCCGATGGTCGCGATGTCATTGATCGTGCCCTTCAAACTTATCGTGAGAAGAGTGGGGATCCGGCCCTGACCGATGATGCCATTGTGAAGCGTTTAAATCTTCCCGAAAAGATTTTGTCCAAAAATTTTGGCCTTGATGATGCTGATTTTGACGTGCTGGCCGCAGGCTTGCCGGATTTTGATTATAAGGAACTTGTTGAAGGATTTCGTCAAGGGGAGCTCTCGCATTTTTTAGGGAAGAGAGCGATGGGGGAAAATCGGGATCTTGCAGAATATCTTTGGTCCGCGCCATTGTGTGCTGATGATTTTACCGTGATGGCTTACCGAATCTGGGAAAAATTGGCCGGGGAAGGGGAGTCGTATGCCGTTTTTTGGCGCCGACAACATGGGTTTGCCGATGTTCGAAAAAACAGGGACGTTTTAACCTTGGTGACCCAAGATTTCACGCCGGATAGAGCTTTTACTTTTGTCGGATTAGCCACTCAAGTGGGAGAAAAAATTTCCTATGCGGATGTCATGAGCGGGTTTGATGAAATTGATCGAGGTAAATATGCGGGGTTTGCCCAGGAATTGGATTGGAGCTTACCTAAGGGTTGGATAAAGGATCACGTTGAAAGCCTGAATACGGAAAGTCTGTATGCCAAGTTAAAGGATGGCGCAAAGGAAGACCTGGAAAGTTTGTGGCGAACCTTCCCCCGAGTTACCCCACAACATAAATTCCCCATAGCCCGGTTTCTTAAAGGAAGCATGCCGCCTGAGCTTATTGGACTGATGGCAGACCATTTTTTTGACCATGGTTTTTCTGCTTTTTCCGGCATGACGCGTGAGGAAGTGAGAAAAATTCTCTATCTGAATTTAAGACCTCATTTATTGGCCTTGATTAAGGAGGGAGAAGCGGCCCCATGCCAACCAGAACGATTGTCAGGTTCACCCATCAGAGATGCGAAGGTGGCTAGTCAATTTGAAGCCAGCACTCAAATTGGGGCCCCACTACTTTTCCCATTTACAGACCAAGGAATTTCCGATGGAGATACCAAAGCCCATCTGGCGGATGCCGGGATGAAAATGCAAGAAGCTGGTGGCCATGTTCAGATTTCTAATGATGCGCCATCGCGTTTGGCCCTTGATCGAACCGCAGATTTAATTCCTTCAATAAAAAAACGCTTTTCCCGACCCCTGTCCCCCTTTTCACCGCGTGCCGGTTTCCGCAGTCTTTCCCCTTTGGGAGCCCGCATCGGTATCAACCGGTTTGCCCCCAATTTTTTTAGGGGGCGATGATTGATCAGCTAGGACCGTTTTCACACAAAATTTTCATGTTAAAACAGAAGAAATTCTGGGACATTTGGTCTCAATGAATTCTTCAGCCACGATTTTGAGTGTGCCCTGCAAATGGAGCACAGCCCACGGCCCTGTGCATGGCCGTCAAATTGATTTGTCAACAGACATCGCCCTTATATCCCCGTTTTTAAAAAATTTGGCCCAAAGCATTCTTACCGACGGTGAACAAAAAAAATACAATACCCTTTCACAGGGTGGAAGACGACAATCGGAATGGCTATTGGCCAGGCTTGCCGCGAAAGAATTGGCGGTTGGTTGGGCCCAAGACAACATAAATCAAAAATTGACGCTCCGAGAAATTGAAATAGCCTCCGATGAAAAGGGAAAGCCTTTTTTTAAAGTTCCAAAATACCAAAATCAATGGCCCGATCTTTCACTTAGTCATAGCGGGCTGAAAGTGGTCGCTGTGTTATCGCCAACAGCCAATCAAAAAGTGGGGGTTGATTGGGAATCATTAGAGACGCATCCAATAGGAAAATGGGTGGACCGTACTTTTGGCAAGGATGAACTTGAAAATTTTGATCGAAAGAACGATCTGGTTGTCCTGGGATTATGGGCCGCTAAGGAAGCTGTAGGCAAGGCCTTGGGGACGGGCCTTGGCGGTGACCCGAGGAATTTTTTTGTAACATCGTTCTCAGCTCACAAAAATGAAGCGGTTGTGACCCATAAAAATAAAGATTTCCTAATAAATTTATATCCCAATGAAAAAGACATTCTGGCCCTGTGTGTAATAGGCTGAATTTATTATAAATTCCTACCGGCTATCACAAGCCACTTTCATATGCAGACTAAAAAAACCTGACGTGCATCATAGACAGGGCAGGTTGACCGATTTATCCCTGTCAAAAATGAAAACGATTTTCAATTTCATTGACAAACAATCGGCAAGCAGGGCATGCTTACTTGTAAGATTTAAATTTATTTGGGTTTGCTTATTTATAGTTATCGATTGTCTTGTGGTGATTTCCACTGGAGTGGCAAATCCGGATATTCTTTCGGATCGACCCAAGAAGAGATACCTTTTTCTTCTTAATCAGGACACTTTGACGGGAAGTTGGGGAGGGGTACGTAGCTTTCTTAAGGATAAGGGGATTGAATTCGGGTTTATCTATACTGGTGAGATATTTGGAAATCTTCGCGGCGGTTTTTCTAGAGGAGTTGAATATCTTGATAATTTTGACCTTCTCCTTTCAGTTGATGCCGAAAAATTTGTTAGCTGGAAAGGAGCTTCGTTTCTGATTTATGGGCTTGGCAATCAGGGAGGCAGCCCTAGTAGCCATGCAGGAGATCATCAGACTGCTAGTAATATCGACGCTCCCGATACCTGGAAACTTTACGAAGCTTGGTATCAACAAAATTTTTTGGGGAACCGGCTTTCGTTCCTTGTAGGGCTTCACGATTTGAATTCTGAGTTTGATGCCATGGAGACATCGGCCCTTTTTATCAACAGCTCGCACGGTATTGGTCCGGACTATTCTCAAAGTGGGCAAAACGGTCCTTCAATTTTCCCGACGACCTCTTTGGCAGGGCGGATTCGTTTTCGACCGCGGGATTATCTTTATATTCAAAGCGCTGTTTACGATGGGCTTCCGGGTGATTTGGATAATTCTAGGAGCCTGTCGGGGAAACATTTTTAGTAATTCATGATCGGCAACAGCCCCGGTTTTT
>MGPH01000048.1:0-54141 GCA_001797365.1 Deltaproteobacteria bacterium GWA2_45_12 | reverse complement strand
CAAAGCCTAGCCCTCCTAGCAAGTCTGGAAGGGCTATGGCAAACAAAAAATGTTTCGTTAAACCGCATTTTCTCCTTTTTCACCGGTGCGAATACGAATCACACCTTCCACAGGAGAAACAAATATTTTGCCATCTCCAATAGAACCTGTGCGGGCAACGTTTTGAACAACGTCAACTAACTTGGCCACTTCGTCATCTTTCACCACAATTTCAATTTTGATTTTAGGTAAAAAATCGACAACATATTCGGCACCTCTGTAAAGTTCTGTATGCCCTTTTTGGCGACCAAAGCCCTTGACTTCGGTTAAGGTCATTCCCTTAATTCCCAATTCGGTCAAGGCTTCTTTAACTTCATCTAACTTAAACGGCTTGATAATGACTTCTATTTTTTTCATGTTATTTCGAACTGTCGAGTTGCCGACCTGTCATCCCTCCAGAAAAAATCTGGAGATGCGACAGTTCGATAGCGCGACAGCACGTTCTTTAATAAATATATCCCGATTCACCATGTTCACTAAGATCCAAGCCCTGTCTTTCAACATCGGCAGCAGGACGCAGACCAATCAATACTTTGACTAGGGTGCCAATAATTAAAGTGCCCACAACCGCCATGGCTATTGTAATTCCCATGGCCTTTAGTTGTTCCACCCACAAAGTTTTCCCAACAATGTCGGCCAAGTTCATGGACAAATTCGCATTGGCATCGGCAGTGGCCAAGAAACCCGTTAACAAAGCCCCCAAGGTTCCACCCACGGCATGAACACCAAAGGTGTCCAAGGCATCGTCATAACCAAGCCAAGCTTTTAATTTATAACATGCAAAGAAGGGAATAAGACCGGCAAGCAAGCCAATCACAATAGCGCCACTGGCCGTAACAAACCCGCAGGCAGGGGTCACAACCACAAGCCCTGCAACAGCTCCTGAGCAAAAACCCAGGATGCTTGGTTTGCCACGAACAATATATTCCGACATGGCCCAGGTAAAACAAGCCACAGCCGTTGCCAACGTGGTGGTCATGAAGGCATTGGAAGCCACACCATCGGCGGCAACCGCACTGCCAGCATTAAACCCATACCAACCAACCCAGAGCATTCCGGTTCCAACCATGCAAAGCACCATGCTGTGGGGAGACATGTGGTCTTTTCCAAACCCGATACGCTTACCCAGCATCAAGCACAAAATCAAAGCCGACCAACCCGAAGACATGTGCACCACAGTTCCACCGGCAAAATCGATGGCCTTGATTTTTGCACCCGCATTCCATACACCGTTCATGAGCCCGTCAACTCCCCATACCATGTGGGCCAAGGGAAAGTAGACAACAACCATCCACAAAGCCACAAAAGCGAGGACAGCCATGAATTTCATGCGTTCGGCAATCGCGCCAATAATAAGGGCTGGCGTAATAATGGCAAACATCATTTGATACATGGAAAACACATTATGAGAGACCCAATAGGAATAATTGGTGTTGGGATTAGAATTAACCCCCTTAAGGAAGGCAAAACTTAAATCACCCAAGATAGGACTACCCGATGAAAACACCCAACTATAACCAAAGGCCCACCACATAAGGGTGACAAGCCCTGCAATCCCCAAACACTGGGCCATCACTGAAAGAACATTTTTAGTACGAACCAGACCCCCGTAAAAAAGCGCCAACCCGGGCAAGGTCATGAACAAAACCAAAGCGGTTGAGGTCATCATCCAGCCGTTATGGCCGGGACCGGCTCCACCCACTTTGGACGATACAGTTGAATCAACGGCATCGGAACCACGACCTGTGTTGTTGATATAAGCTTCGAGATCATTCACTCGCTGTTCGAGTGATGGTTCCATTTTTTCTTCCGCGGCAAGAGTCAATGGAACAAAATTGCCAAATGAAATCCAAAAAACAAAGCAAACACCCACAAACTTCAAAACACGATTCATAGTTAAAAGCATAAGGACTCTCCCTTGTTTAATATTCACCTTGAAGAAAAACGAATCTTTAATTGATGATGATCCATTTTTCTAAAGGCAGGGAGAGCCCTTAACAAGTCTTCAAAATCAAATCAAATTAAATTCCATTTTAGATCGCTGTTTCTCCTTTTTCGCCGGTACGAATACGTACGACTCCTTCAACAGGAGACACAAAAATCTTGCCGTCTCCAATGGCCCCCGTTCGTGCAGCATTCTGGATGGAATCAACCAGTTTTGAAACTTCGTCATCTTTCACCACAATTTCAATTTTGATCTTGGGCAAAAAATCAACAACGTATTCGGCTCCACGATAGAGTTCGGTATGGCCCTTCTGGCGCCCAAAGCCCTTCACTTCAGTGAGCGTCATTCCCTTTACACCGGCTTCGGTCAGGGCTTCTTTTACTTCATCTAGTTTAAACGGTTTGATGATGGCTTCTATTTTTTTCATAGGACTTCGAACTGTCTTTGTGTCGTCTGTCAGACTACCGATTCTGGCAGTCTGACAGGGCGACAGTCTGACAGCGCGTCAAGTTTAGATGTGTCCGGTTGAAGACTGGAAATCGGGATAAGCAATGTTCCCGTGTTCCCCAATATCCAAGCCTTCGCGTTCTTCCTCTTCGGACACACGCAGCCCGAATAACACTTTGATGATGAGCCAGGCGATCAACGATCCCACAATGGTAAAAGCAGCCACGGCCAAAACACCAATGAGCTGAGTCATAAAAAGCGACATCCCACCGCCAAAGAAAAGACCATTGCCGGTCGCTGTTGCAACCAGCTTGTCCTGAGCAAAAAGCCCAACAGCCAAAGTTCCCCAGATACCGTTGACCAAGTGCACCGAAAGAGCTCCGACAGGGTCATCAATTTTAATTTTGTCAAAACCGATGACTGCCAGAACCACAAGCACCCCGGCAATGGCTCCAATGATGATCGAGCTTCCCACACTTACAAAAGCGCAAGGGGCTGTAATGGCCACAAGGCCCGCCAAGCAGCCGTTTAAGATCATGGACAAATCAGGTTTACCCAAGACAATCCAGGCTGTTGCGGCGGCAGTAATAATGGCAGAAATGCAAGCCATGTTGGTAGTAAGTGCAATGTGGGCAATATCCACCGCGGCGGCACCCATGGTGCTCCCAGGGTTAAAACCAAACCACCCCAACCAAAGGATCAAGGCACCCAAAGTTGCCATGCCCATGTTGTGGCCGGGAATGGGGGTCACTTTTCCGTCCTTGCCAAATTTTCCAAGACGGGGTCCCAAAACCAGGATACCTGTAAGGGCGCACCATCCACCTACCGAATGCACCACTGTAGATCCTGCAAAATCCCAGAAACCTTTTAGGGCAAGAAATCCACCACCCCAAATCCAGTGACCGGTCACAGGGTACATAAACGCCACAAGGATGAAGGAGAAAACAATGAATGAAAGGAACTTGATTCTTTCGGCAACAGCCCCTGAAACAATAGTGGCTGCTGTTCCGGCAAAAACCAATTGAAAGAAAAACTTGGCGTAAAGGGGAATGCCCGTCCAGGCAATGGAGGAATAGGCCCCTTGGTAGGCCTCACCTGTTGCCGGGGAATTATCAGCCCCGCCAATAACCCACAGGCCTTCTGTTCCCACAAAACCGCTTCCATTCCCAAACATGAGTCCCCAACCGACAAAGTAAAAGGCAAGGGAGGAAATGGCAAAAACGATAAAGTTTTTTGCCAAAATATTGCAGGCGTTTTTACTGCGGCACAACCCTGATTCAACCAGGGCAAACCCTGCATTCATCCAAAAAACCAAAAACGCCGCGACCATTGTCCAAATGGTATCGAGGGCGATTTTTAATTCCCCTGTTTCCTGTCCCCAACTAACTCCGGGTGCCAGCAGCACCAGGAATGCAAAAATCAAAAACATTTTTTTTTTCATGACATCTCCTTAATAATTTTTAAAAACTTTAATTGCCCCGATCAACCATAACCATGGGCGCCCTCTGCATAAGCAAACATTATGCCAAGCCTGAAAATTATTTAACTTATTGAAATGAATGGAAGTAAAAAAACGGGCTGAATTTAAAAATGCCTAATTAAAAAGCAGGTGATTAAAAAATGGGCAGGGATAGAAATTGGATTTTCTTTGGCAATAGTCTCAATCGTCTCTTTTCCCATAAACATACAAATCACTAAAAAGTATCTATTGCTATAGAAACGTATCTATATTACTGTGACACATGTATGGATACAAATACATCATTATTAACCCATTTATTCACCGTCAGTGAAGTGGCCGAGGCTTTCAGGCTTACGGAGGCGGCTATTCGTCGGTTGATTCGGGTTAAAAAGATACCTGCGATCCGTATTGGGAAGGAATACCGGATTCCGGAACAGGTGGTTCATAATATTTTGAATCCCATCAACGAATCCACAGCCACTGACGCCGGCTTTGGATTATTTAAGGGAAAGAAACATCCCGAAGGCTCGGTCTGGGTTGAAAAGAACAGGCAAAAAGACAAACGGTCCCTCAACGAAATCCTAAACGATCTGGAAACACAGTCATGAGTCGGCTCCTGCTTGACACCGACATCCTCATCAACTGGCTCAGGGGAGAAAAAGAAGAAAAAGCCATTCTTTTATCCTCGGGCATCGATTTTTATTATTCCCGCCTTTCACGGAAGGAACTGAACCAATATAAAAATATTTCCGCCAAGGAGCGGAAAAAGATTTCTTATCTCTTCAACTGCCTCCGCGAAATCCCCATCACCCAAGAAATAGCGGCCAAGGCTTCCACTCTCCTCCAACGTTACTCCAAAAAACCGCTCAAGCCTGCAGATGCCATCATTGCCGCCACGGCGTGGGAAAAGAATTTGGTCTTGGCCACCAGGAATAAAAAACATTTTGAGTTTATTAAAGAGATTAAATTGCTGCCAACTCTGTGAGAACTCCATCGTCCAAAAAAAACCATTGAGGTCTCCGCAAATTGCGGACACCTCTCTCAAGAGAAAACTTGCATTGACAAAAAGACTGTTCCCCATAAAAAAGCTCTCATGGCCCAGATCATAATCGATGGTTACAATTTAATCCGCCAATCACCTTCGCTCAGTTTGAAGGATGCTAGGTCTTTGGAAGCAGGACGGCATGCGTTGGTAGACAGGCTGGCCCAATACAAAAAACTGAAAGGTCATGCGATCACTGTCGTATTTGATGCGCAGTTTACGGATAATGTCACTATTGAAGAAGTACGGCAGGCGGGAATCCGAATTCTTTTTTCCGAGCAAAACCAGACGGCCGATGATGTCATCATTAAATTGGCAGAAAAAGGACGGGATAATCTCATCATTGTGACCTCTGATAATAAAATCCTGAACGCCGCCAAATCCTATGGCTGCGCTTTTTTGAATGTGGCTGAATTTGAAAAAAAGATGAATGAGGCATTGATGTTTGAAAATGCCGTAGGGATGGGAGCGCAGCAAGCGGCGCCCCTACGAGAATCCCGCCCGCTTCACAAACGTTGGGCCACCATGAAAAAAGGCCCCGCCAAGCGCCTTCCCAAGGCCAAAAGACGGGCTTTGGCACGGTTGGATAAGGTTTAGATAATGGCTATGCTAATAGCTGTTGGCCAAACGAAGGAACGAGTCACAACTTCTTCTAAAATCTGCCGATAAAGAAACATGGGTTTATCTATCCTACCCACAGATTTGCTCCGTTTAGTATTTGGGCAATCGTCTTTTGATCAGGCAACCCTTGTCACGTATCAAGAGCCTGCTCCTTTAGTTGAATTGCCTCTTTCCCCCCATTCTCAAAGATTAAGACAACCCCTTACCTCTTTATTATGGGCCCCTACGCTTAAGCTCCCCCATCCTGGTGGAAAAAAAGAAGCCCCTTTTAAGATCATTCCTTTGAATAAATTACACCATCTTCTGACCCGCCCCGGTTTTAATACTTTGATACCAAGGGATGATGAAACCGACGTCATCTATTTTCATGTCCGGTTTTATGCAACCTGGTTTCCTAAAGAAACACGACATCAGTTTGATAAGGCTTGGAATGAATTAAGAGCCCATAAAAAGGAAGTGGGATGGGCCTTTTTGGCCTTGGAAAATGCCTTCGTCCCCAATGAAGAAAGGTTTTTTACATGGCTTTCGGAAAAGATGTCGAGTTATCCGGAACTCATGATCAAGCGGAAGGAGCGTCCTTTTTTAACGGAGGAAGAAAAATCGACCATTTCAATTCTTGCGAGTTTGGCCAATGCCTGGGTGGATGTGGCTCCCCATCAAAGGGAAAAAGTATCCGAGTTTTTCAAACCATTGTCTGCTTTTGTTCATCGACCGGATTTTGACTGGAGTCACACGCGTTTATTTTCACAAATCGGGTTTTTATTGAACCTATCCCAGGCCGCCCAAGAAAATTCCGCATCACCTTCTCCTGTTTTCGATGAAAACTTTTTCAATCAAGATCCGGAAAAAATGGTTTCCCTCAATGGAGTTGATTATTCAAAAATGAATCCCGCTGAAGCACAAAAAATGTGGGATTTTTTTAAAACCCATGTCACAGCCTTGCATAGAAAACCGGATTTCTGGAATTCCATGAACCGATTCCTTACCGCTCAAAACTCTTTAGTTCCTGATTTCGTTGGTCATCACTCCTTATGGATTGATAGTTTCAAAAAAGATGACAATACCAGGGACGAAGCCTCGGAATTTTATGTTTACAATATTTACGAGCATATTCTTAAAGCTGACAAAGTTCCCCCCGAGGTAAAGAAAGAAACTTATCTTTTGTTAATCTCCCATGAAAAAAAACCTGAATTAACCAGAAAATGGCAAAATTTTTCTCTTGGAGACATTGAAATTGAAATCATCTGCACTACGATCCAAAGTTTAAATCATGAAAATGCATTCTCCTCTGTCTTAAGCAACGTCGGGATGGATTTGTTTGGGAAATATGCCAAACGTTTGGGAAGCCAGAAAATGGCCGAACTCCTTCAAATAAAGTTACCACCAGAAATTTATGCGAAGTTAAGCTTAAGCCTAAGGATGCTTACCCTTCTTACAGACCCTACCGATGAAGAAATCATGGCAGCGCTTAATGAAATAGCCCATTGGGCGCCTGAAACAATCCATGCTGTTCAAACCGATTTTTTTTTGCCCTGGGTTTGGACCGAACTGGGAGGCACCCCGCTCTATGGTTTTTATGAATCAGTGGATCTTCCTGTAAAATTTCAAAGGGCCCTCAAGTCTCTCCCGGAAATTTTAATCCAGCGGGGACATATTAATGGGGTGCGCAAATATTTTCTCTCCCAACATCCCTACGCCCCTTTACTTACCCTTCCTGACGAGCTCAAACCAACAGGAAAGGAACTCAGTTTCGCCAGTGTGGACAGTTTTTACAATCTTGTGGAAAAGGGACATCCTGACAAAAACAAAATTACCATTCTCGGAAAACCAGCATGGAGCTCCGGAACCAAAAGCCATGGGATCTTGACCACCTCTCTGGCTGTAGGAGAAACGTATGGGATGACCCAAGCCGAACTTGCCATTGTTTCCATTCGTGAAGAAGTCGCCGATTTTCCCATAAAAATGGCCGAAAGTTTAGAAAAAATCCTCCAAGAAGCAGACCGAAATCCTTCCTTAAAGGTTGTGGGCCTAAGTCTTGGATTAGAAGTCCCGCAAGTTTTTAGATCCCATGTCTTTCATTCACAAATTTTCAAAAGGTTGAAAAAAGTTGTTGAAAAACTGCATGAAAAGGGAATTGTCGTCATTGTTTCCGCAGGGAATGATGGCAAGAAAGACCACATTAATATCCTTGGATTTATTCCCCATATAATTCTCGTGGGTGCTGTGGATAATCGAAATACCCCTCATGTGGAAGATGACAGGGTTTCCAATTATTCAACAGGCGCTGATGTGACTAATCCTATACGCCTTGCAGCTTTAGCGGACCCCGTCATGGCTCCCTTGGGGTACGATGAAAATGTACCGTTTTTTGCCTGGATCGAACAAGGCGGGACCTCCTCAGCCCAACCCCATGTTTCAGGCGCTATCTTGTTTTTGATGCGGGTAAATCCAAATCTTTCCGCTCAACAATGTTTAAGAATTTTGGAATTAACGGGATCCCCACTTACTACCCCTGCTTCAACCCCAGCCCCTTATAAGGCCATCAACCCCATGCTGGCCTCTGTGGTAGCTGCACACTTGCCCGGATCTTCCTATTCCGAAAAAAGATTGACAGCCTTCACCAAACACATGGGATTTGATCCTGCCGTCTTTCCTATTTCTGGTGAATTTCTCAAGGTCAAAAATTCTTTAGGAACCCATATTTCAAACAACTAAGAAGAAGCACAAAAAACAGGTAACCTTTCAAAGTAAAAGCCGATAAGCCTTGCCATAATGGCACCTCCAGCTATTTCACCATCCAGACCGCAAAGAATCCATGGGCATACGCCGGCAGATACGGGCCGGATCAAGACCAAAGAATCACCCCTTTCTCCTTTTCAATTGGCCCAGGGTGAATTGACGGAGCTTGTCGGCGAATGGTGGAAAAAAATTCAGGATAATAGTTATGCCATTGCCCCTTCTTTTAAAGAATATCCCTTTTGTCATAACCAAGATGCTTTATCAGTAGTTCCCACACCTGAATATTTACTCACAAGTTTTGACCGCGCAAGCGTCGATCAATTAGATCTTCCCCTTCCAGAAGGTCGTTTTAAACTTGCTTCGTTTTTGGGAATAGATGCAAGCCTTGTTGTGGGGCCAAGGGCTTCCCTGATGGTTGCACGCCCTTTGGAATTATCACGCCAAGGTAAAATTGAAATGGGTGAAATGGCCATTCGGGGCCATGTGGCTTTTCACATAGGCAGTCTTTCTTTCACGTTGACAGGTTTCAAATTCATTTATGGCAATGTCTATGCTGTCCTGGATGGGTGGCCCCACCAATACGATCTCACCAACATCATCAAAGGCAAACTAGGAGGGATTAGCTACTTAACTCCCATCACTCTTTTAAAAATCTTGAACGAAAGCAAAAAAGAAAACCCCGAAAATCCTGATGCTTCGGGGATAAAAGAAATAAGTCAAAGAATGGAGCAAACCCTTTTCCAACCCGATCAAATGGTTCTCAAAATCAGGATGTGGCCGGTCAAACCTCTTTTTCAAGATCCTTCCAAGGGAATTTCAGTTCAAGCCAAGGAAGTCGAGTTTGAAATGCGTGGCACCAACCATCTTTCCCTTAAAGCCCAAAAGGCTCATGTATTTTTGAATTGGTGTGACCAGGCTCAAATCATCCAAAATGTACGGCTCGATCTGGACTCTTCACTTTTTGATTGGACGAATAAAAATTTTGAAGGGGAAGGGCGACTTTATGTGGACAAGGGCCAAATAATTGTTCCCGGCAAAGAAAATGAAGGCCCCAATGTTATTGATGTCAATGCCTGCGATCAAATTTTTGAAGAATGCCCCCCGTGGATCCATTTTAATTTTAATACATCCCCTGAAAATACAAACATCACCTATGAAGCCTCCCCTTTGAGTCTAAAAGCCGACAACAAATCGCTGTTTGGTGATCTGACTGCCAGCAATCTAGAAGGAAGCGTTTCCGGAAATGGAAACCAATGGAAACTGGATTCCCAAATAAATGTAACCGGTAAATTTCACGGTCTTGTTTCACCCATTTTGGATGCAGGAACCAAACTTGGATGTTTCCTTGGTGTATCAAGCCATGATCTGGAAAATGCCGATCTTAATCTGGACTATGTGTGCTCCATAAACGAAAGCTATCTTCGGTGGTATTATGACCCCGAATGGCAGACAAACGAAATGATCCTGCCTCGCATGCAAGTCGAATTACCAACAAGCCGTCATCCCCGACAACTCACGGGGCATCTGACACTGGGGGAGAACTCTCAATTATCAATCGGGCGGCTTGATTTACAAGATTTCAATTTCCTTATTCCGGGCTTTACAGGTGGATTTTCCCTGCAAGCCTCGTCACAAAATCCCCGGGGAGTATTAGAAAATATCATCATCGGATCTCTTCCGCCTGAAAATGCATCTCAAGATGCCCTAGAATCTTCCGAGAAATTATCCATAAACATAGGAAAATTTTTGGCAGACATGAAAACAGTTTTGACCACCCGGTTTTTATCCAATACCATGCTAAGCCATATTCAGATTGGTCAAACCGTCGCCACGCTCAACCCCGACTCAAAAGAACTCACCGTTGTCAGTGCCAACCCTAAGGAGCCTTATTTTTTGGAAACAAAGGCCCGCGGAAAACTCACCTTTAACAAACTACATTTAACGGTGCCCATTGATGACGGCCAATTAAAAATTACCACCCTCTACTACAACCCCGAAACCCAAGAAATTACTTTTGATGGCGACATTTTGCTTTCAAGTAAAACAATACCAAACTCTTTGCTTGAAGCCACAAACCTCAGAGTGCTTCAAGGAAACACCGACAAGGATGCCGAATATCTTGTCCGCATTCACATGAAACAAGCCATCCTAAGCCCCAGCGACATCATCATTCCCAACAATGTGGATATCAGCCTCGAGTCGCAGAAAGCCTCATTCCCTCCTGTACAAGTTGCCGAAAGAAAAAAAGAGGAACCTCTCTACCCCTATACACAAAAACCCCAAACCGTTAATACCCACGCAAAGAGTGCGCCTTTTTCTTTTCAAAAAATAATCGACTACATTCCCGGCATCATCAACGGCATTGGGGCCATCCCCAACACATGGATGACACTTCCCCATGATCCGGGCACTATAACCGTTTCACAAAGTGACCATTTAAACTTAAGTCTTACATGGAAAGAAAAAGGCGATATTTTATTCAGGGTGGCAACTCTTGCCAACAAACAAGGGGAAGAAGAAATCCAGAAACTGGAACTGAAACTGGCAAGACCGGGAGAACCTTATCCGTGCATTTCAGCACAGGCCTTTGTTCCCATTCCTTTTGATGAAAATTTCCGATTACGCGGCATGGAGCTTATACGTACCGATATTGACCCTTATACAGGAAATAACAAGGGCATTTGCCCCAATTGCAAGGACGGTACCCTGCTTGTCGAATTTGATTCGTGGAGTCATAAATCCGTCGATTTTTTACGCCAACTCTTTTTGGTTTCGGACGAAACTCTTAAAGAAAAAGGGATCAAACTTGACGGCAATAAACTGACCATTCCCGTTGATTTTGAAAAAACAAAAGAGATCATCATTGCACTTATTAACAGCTTGAAAGACTCGCCAAAAAATGAAGAATCTTCCTTCAGAGTAAAAAATGAAATGCGCTTTCACTGGGAGAAAGCCGCCATTCATGTCGATGTGGACATTAAAGAAAAAATGATCATTGGCTCTGCCAACACCCCTATCATCCTTGCCACCCAAAACGATGGCCCTCAAAAAATACACGCCTGGAAAAAAGAAAACGAACCGGACACCTATCATTTTGACGAAATTCATTTCACAAAAACACGTCTGATGGGAGTAAAAAAGGAGGGCATGGGTGTAAAAGCAGGCAAGGGAATCGATCTGGAAGGGGTAACCCTCAAACAAGGAACCCTTGAAATGCGGGGAAAAAGCCTTAGAGCAAACACAACTCTTTTCATAGACAAAACCCGTTTTTCCTTGAGTACCTTTAACGGAATTTTTTCAAATATACGCATAGACAATCCGTATTTTATTCAAACCAATACAAACGAGTTTCGTGCCGGTGCCGATGCTTTTAAGGTTGATGTCGATTTACATCAGAAAAACAGGGAAGGGAAACAGATAGACACTGCTTTCAAAATGAAATCCCAGGGTGTTCTTTTGCATAGCGCCTCGGATCACACATTGGAAATGGCGGCGGATCATTTTGAATTATCCGATTTTTCAATTCATCATCACAAATTTGGATTTAAATTCTCGAATCTTTCCGGTGAAGATTTTCAAGCCTACCTTCCTCTTGCCCATAAAACGGAATCGGGAAGTTTGACCGATGTGCTTGTCGATGATGAAAAAACTTTCCGTTTTCAGGCCAAAAAGCTCACAGCGACCAACGGGTTTGTAACAATAAAAGATTTCCCCATCCAAATGGGAAGAAATCTCCCCATGGAAGATGTGTATTTTGAAGTGACCAAGGACCAGGTTGTTTTTGAGGGAAAAAATATCAGCTTTCACATGGAAGACCCCAAAGAAATCGATCTGGCCAAGGCCTTACACTTGAAGCAAAAAACGGGATTTTATGAAACCGCCGAAAAAATGGGTTATTCCGCTTCTCTTTTGGAATGGATCAAAAAATTCAAACTGCCCGACGGGCTGGAAATAAACGACCTCAAATTGAACAGCCTGGATTGGACGGGAAATTTTTCGCGATCATCCTTTGTCAATGGCCAGGCAACTCTGCAAGGAGATTTTGCCATGGAAGCCATCGCCACAGTGGACCTCACCATGGGAGGCAATCGTATCAAGGCTCGCCTTAAATTAGGCTTACCCCACATTTACCGGCTTGGCATAAACGAAGGGAAAATTGAAACCCTCACTTTTGAAGGAGGAAATTTAGCCCTTACCCAACTGGATTATGCTGCATCGTTTGAAAAAGGAAGAGTTAAAATAACCCAGGATGATCAACAAGCCCCTGCATCTTTTTTAAGCCTTGTCTTCCCCAAGGGATACATCAATGAAATAAATATGCTCGGCAAAGATAATGGAACTCCCTGGATATCCATCCCTCTAGTTCAGGTTGAAGCCCAAACTTATCCCAAAGCAACCATCAAATTTGATTCAAAAATAGTCCAGCATACTCCCGGATTACTTAGAACAAAGATGGCGCTGGGATTAGACATAACGGAAGAAATAGATGAAAAAAATCCAGGAAAGAAAAAAAATAAAATCAGAGTGCACGACTATCTCACCCAAGCCGAACTTCATATTGAAGATGTCAAGGCCACAGATAAATAATGAGATGAGACCCCCATCTTCTTGAAAACTTCGGCCCTTTCACGCCTGTCCAGGTTTCTCTGCATAAAACCCTGGGGCCCCGTAATCCTGAGATGATTCTTGTGCAAATAATAATGCACCCCATCCACAATTTTTGTCACGATCAACATAGGAGCGCGATAAGCAGCGCCCCCACTATCAAACGACGCATTCCAATACTTTTGAAACTCATCCCATGAAACCGGTGTTGTTTTTAAACGGTAGCGAAATTTTTTGGCCCCATTTTGGAGTCATGATTTCCGACAAAAATCTAAAATCCGGCTCTTTTTTTTGCACCCCAAAATGTTTTAAAAATTGACCGGCAAGATTCATAGAATTATGGTATCCCCCGTAGGAACAAACAATAAAACAAGGAGAGCCTATGTTAAAAGAAAACGACAAAGCACCTGATTTCTCATTAAAAAACCAAGAGGGAAAAACCATCTCTCTCAAAGATTTAAAAGGCAAGAACGTCGTCCTTTATTTTTATCCCAAAGACATGACCCCCGGTTGCACCACCGAGGCCTGTGATTTTAATACCAACCTTCCTAACATCAAAAAGAAAAATACGGTTGTTTTAGGCGTCAGTTTTGATGATGAAAAATCACACCAGAAATTCATCGACAAACATGGCCTGGGTTTTGACCTTTTGGTGGATGCCGATAAAAAAGTGACCAATGCGTATGGTGTCTATCAAATGAAAAAATTCATGGGCCGTGAATTCATGGGTATCGTGCGATCCACGTTTGTGATCGGGCCAGAGGGGAAGATCAAAAAAATATTTTCGCCGGTGAAAGTGGAAGGGCATGTGGATGAGGTAATCAACAATCTTTAAAGGTTTTCAATGATACCAGCCACGGATAGGGATTTATTCAGTGTATAAAAATGAATCCCGGGCACCCCTGATTTTTTAAGTTCATGGCATTGTTTAAGTGCGTGTTCAATCCCCACATTTCGCGTCGCCTCGACATCTTCACCGCATTGGACAAGCCTTTGATGAAGTTGGGAAGGGATTTTGGCTCCGCAAAGACCGGTGATTTTTTCAATTTGCTTCAGGTTCAAAATGGGCATGATACCGGGAATAATGGGGACACTAATGCCCACCTTGTGTGCCCGTTCCACAAAATCAAAATAATCGCGATTGTCAAAAAACATTTGCGTGATCACAGCATCAGCCCCAGCCTCCACTTTTCTTTTCAGATTTACAAGGTCGGCTTCTTTACTGCCAGCCTCGGGATGCCCTTCCGGATAACCTGCCACAGCCATGCTAAAGCCATTAATCGACTTAAGATAAGTCACAAGCTCATTGGCATAACGAAAACCATCGGTAGGAGGGATAAAGGCGCCCCCCTTGGGAGGATCCCCACGCAGGGCCACAACAAGATTGAGTCCCTCTTTTTTGAGTTTCTCGACATAATTTTTTATTTCCTGCCGGCCGGACCCAACACAAGTAAAATGGAAAGCTGTAGGGATTTTAGTTCCCCGGTGGATACGCAGGGCCAAATCGCGCGTCAGATCGCGCGTGGAGCCAAGGGCCCCATAGGTGACTGAAACATAGGCTGGATCAAAATCCTTAAGTTCCCCTAAAACCTGAAGGAGATTTTTAACACCCTCTTCTGTTTTTACAGGAAAAACTTCAAAGGAATAGCGGCATGTGCCGGGCTTGTAAAAATCGGTGAAATTCATGAATTCGTAAGGGCAATTCATGAATTGCCCTTACTACCATACAAATAAATATCCCTACTGCCCCGATGATTTGGTGTCGCCCACATTGATAAACGGAATCGTATTCCCCATCATGTAATAGGGTAACTGGCCATTCCATTTTTTAACGGCTTCCAAATTAACCAGGGTTGAATTTTTGGACAAGGCTTCTGTCTGGATGCGAATGGCCTCGGCTTCGGCTTTGGCTTGAGCCATGCGTTGTTCCGCTTCCACCTGAATACGCTTTAAATCATTTTCCGCTTTCAGGGCCTGTTGCTGGGCCACCTGTTTTTCTTCGACAGCACGTTCATAGGCATCCGAAAAATCAAAATTCACAATCGAGAAATCATCCACACTAATGTAACGGGGGGCTAAACGTTCGACCAGCACACGCTTGATCTCATCTTTTACCTTTTGCCGCTCGGACACAAGCTCGGCCGCGGTAAACTGGGACGTGGCCGCCTTGACCGATTCTTGAATGGCCGGTGAAATAATGCGCGACTCATAATCCGAACCGATTTCCTGCCAAAGTCTTTGGACCATTTTGGGATCGGGATGAAAATTGAGGGCGATGCGTGTAGCAACATTTTGTATATCTTTGGAAAAAGACGGGGCATCCACTTCAACTTTCTGTGTTTTAACATCCACCGTCACCACTGACTCGACCAACGGAATCCGGAAATGAATCCCTTCCCCAAGAATGCGGTCTTCAACAGCCCCAAAACGCAATACGACTCCCCGTTCCCCCGCTCCAATCATCACAAAGGGCATCAAAAAACCAAAAGCAACCAAAGCCCCAAAAAATATGAGAACCCATTTACCAATACTTGATTTCTGCATGTTTTTCTCCTTCTTAAGATTTAAGATAATGTTGTATTAACACGCGAGTGGGATGATTCAATCGCAATTTTAAGGCCTGGCCTAAACTCACCCAAACAAACGCCTGGGCCTCGTCATTTAAAACAACATGCCGACTCTGGCTGATTGCATAAAAATTGAGAAGTAAAAAATGTTTCCCTTTCTTGTAAAATTCCTGCGAATCAATACTGTCATGGACCATAGCAAAGCGTATTTCTTTGATGCGCAAACCCGTTTCCTCCAAAATTTCACGTTTGAGTGCCTGATTCATCGTCTCACCCTGTTTGATTTTTCCTCCGGGAATTCCAAAGGTGTGCGACCATTTGTGTGTTTGAATCAGCAGAATATCTTCCTTATTGAAAATAAGGGCACCCACGGTGGGGATGGGGAAGATTGGTTGGCTTCGACTCCGCTCAGCCACCGGAAATCTCTGTGGTCCCTGAGCGGAGTCGAAGGACCCATCCATCAACGTACAAACAAATTTCATCAACCCTTGGAGATCATTCCAGACAAAATCAGGGGCCAAATCGAGGAGCCTCTTTTCTGCATGATACCCGCACAGCATGGCTCCGCTTAAAACACCCGCTTTCTTGGCGGCACGAACATCATGCTCCATGTCACCAATGAAAAGCGTCTCCTTCGCTTTGAGTCCGTACCTTCGGCAAAACGATTTTAGCCCCCGCTCTTTGTCGCGCACACTCCCGCCAATGACTTCAAAGAAATTTTTGATGTGGTGTCTGTGGCACCATTTTTCAAGCAAATCCTGGCGTACGGTGGAATAAATAAAAAGCTTCAGGCCCATGGCCTGCGCTGTTTTTAGAATTTGCGGAATTTGTTTGAATAGTAGGGGCGCCGCTTGCTGCGCCCTTGCTTGCTGCGCCCTTTCGCGTGTCACCCCATAGCGGGGCGCAGCAAGCGGCGCCCCTACGATACGGGCAAAATAGTTGAAATAATATTTATCAATTTCATTGACATGGGTTGTGGGACAATGTTTTTTGTAAAATTTCCAGACAGGAAGATCGAATTGTTCCCGGTATTGCCTGAAAGTAAGATGCGGGCCGCCAAAATGGCGAATGGTGTGCTTGGTGGCAAGATAGGATGATTTCACATCATCACAAAGTGTCCCTGACCAGTCGAAGATGATGTTTTTAATTTTCATACTCCGCATACAAATCGGGAGTTTCCCACAATTTCACTTTTTGTAACACGCAGGGGGACGGGAGTTTTTTTTTGATTTCATCAAAAACCCAAACGGAAATCCATTCAACAGTCGTTAGACGATCTTTAAAAAAGGGATGGTCATTTAAAAATTTATGGTCCAACTGGGTTAAAATATTTTGCTTCACCAAATTTTCCAAGGCATATCCATTCATGAGCATTCCCGTTTCCGGGTCAATCCCCCCCTTAATCGTCACCTCCAGGCGATATTGATGCCCATGCAAATCGCAACAATGCCCGAAAACATCCCTATTTTTTTGCTGGCTCCAGTCATCGCGGTAAAGCTTGTGGGCCGCATGAATATTCAGGCTGCATGTGATTGAAATTTTTTTCGGATTATCTTCCATTTTTAATCATGGCCAAAAATTCGGACCGTGTGGCTTCGGCCCTGAAAACACCCAGCATGGCCGAGGTGATCATGACCGAACCCCGTTTTTGCACTCCCCGCATTTGCATGCACATATGTTCGGCTTCCACCACCACGGCAGTTCCCTTCGGCTTGAGCGCATCTTGAAGCGTTTTGGCAATTTGCTGTGTAAGGCGTTCCTGCACTTGAAGACGCCTGGCATAAATATCAACCAAGCGGGCAATTTTGGACAACCCGATGATCCTTTGGTCTGGGATATAGGCCACATGAACACGCCCCACAAAAGGGAGCATGTGATGTTCGCATAAACTGTAAAGGCTGATGTCTTTGACCACAATCATCTCATCGTGTTTTTCATGAAATACGGCCTTGTTGATGACTTCATCCGGATCTTCCTCATATCCCTTGGTTAAAAACAAAAGCGCCTGAGCCACACGCTGGGGAGTCTGAAGCAAGCCCTCGCGATTGGGATCTTCACCCAATGATTCAAGCAAGCTTCGTACGGCTGTTTCCATTTTTTCAGCTTCGGGGCCCAAAGCCACCTTGCCCTGCTGCCCTGAAAGCCAGTGTTTTTCCCTTAATTTTTTGTTTGAAGCCATAATAAACTCCCGATTGCCTGGTCTTAACCAATCTGATAACAAACTGTCAATGAGTGATCACCTGCATCTAACATTCGAATACGACGAAAAATTGGGGTTTTACCAATGGGAAAAACAGCAGAAACAAAAATTGATTGTATCGGTACGAATCGGGGTGGATGTAAAAAAAGCGGCCCTGACCGACCACCTCGACTCAACAATTGATTATGATGTGGTAGACCACCTTATTTTGAATTTACTTAAGGAAAGGCATTTTCATTTGATCGAAACTTTTGCCGAAGAAATTGCCAACACCCTTTTAAAAAAATGGCCCCAAACCTGGGTAGAAATCACCGTAGACAAACCCTTGGCCATTGCCCATGCCAAAAAGATTTCGGTGTATGTAAAGAGGGAAGGAACCCCTAATTTTTAATGCGGGTCCTGAAAAACACTCCTATCAAACAGTAAGCGGCAAAAACAAGCACCATACCCGCAAATCCAACGTGGGAAGAGGCATTTTGTTCGAGACTACACTTAACGAAACTGTTGCCAGCTACTTTAGCTCCCGCGCTGCCTTGGGCGCATTCACCAGCCAAACTTCCATCTGCTTCCATCCAAACCTCATTCTTGTTATTGTCGATGATCTTTTTCATCTTTCCCTCTTTGAGGCCCCAATACTCTTTTAAGGTTATACTGATGGACCCCTCAGGACAGGGTTGACCAACATCAATACTTCCATCGTTGTTCTTTTTCACATCGGCAATTTCCGGACCGTTGTCTTCTACACCCTCGACACGACAACCCTCCTCATCATTGGTTCCATCACAATTATTATCAAGCCCATCCCCACACACTTCAGGCATATCCTTACCCACACCCGCCTTGGTGTCATCACAGTCATTGCTATTATCAACATATCCATCCGGCTTATTGCAGGATCTTAATGATTCATTAACACTGCCCTGGCCATCCCCATCGGCATCAGGGAACCATTGGGGGACACTTTCCATGTCTTGGGAGACATTATCCACTTGCCCATCGCAGTTGTTGTCCTTGCCATCACACACTTCAACGCCATTTTGCCCCGCGACTACCGTGCATGCCCCCCAAGTTCCGGCAGCGCATGTTTGTGCGCAGAAATCAGTCGAATCGCCCGCGCCGCAATCCTGGGTTTCACCATCGTTACACCCACAGGCTTCATCAATGGCGCCATTGCAGGTATCATCCAAACCATTATCGCAGACTTCCTGGGCCAGGGCCGTCTGAGAGGCCTGGCAAATGATTCTACCTTCACTGCATACCTTGGCCCCCTGGCTACAAACGCCGGATTGACCTGTTTCACAAGCTTCTCCCAGTCCTTCATCCTGCACTTCTTCATCGGCCTGACCATCCCCATCGTCATCGAGCCCATTGCAGGTTTCAGGAATGATACGTTCGGCAACAAAACGTTTTTCGAGGTTTTGACGCACGCACATGGAAGTGGGTTCAAGGTGGGCAACCCCCGTCATAAAGGGTTCAATCTGGGCTTGTATCTGGTTTGAAATGTCGTTAACTTCAGCTTTTTTGAATGATTTTGAAATTGAATTTCTGATCGTTGGCTGACCAAGAGGCGCTTTATAAACATTGTTTGCTGAAGTGATATAGACAGCATCCCCTTCAAGATTGGTTGTTACAGATTCAATGGCATCAATTCCCAAATCCAAGGATGAAATAATTTCACGCATTTGCCCTGAATTCAACATAGCTACAGATTTGTCGGTGGCGACAAGATAGTCATTTCCGGACAGATGTTTGAAATCGACAAAATGCTCCAGCTTGATACCGGGCCTGGCTGTTTCAAGATTGAAATCATTTTGCAAGGTCTGCCCCACTTCGGCATGGTAGAAATTATAATCGGCATCGAGAGCCGCATAGGTGTTTTCACTTCCGCCTTCTATATCTACAAGAACAGTCTCTTGGGGTAAGCCCGTTGGCAAAATACTTGCCCGGTTTTCACCATCAACTTTGGTGATCATTTTATCTTCGGTCATATACACAAGGTTGGCCCCACGTCCTACAAAAGCCTCGTCAATCATGCGTGTTTTTGGAGCCCCTACCTGTAAAACCTCACCTGTCACCATATTAGCCTGATACAAAACATTTTGATCATTCCGGATGGCAACCCTGCCAAGACCATTGGAGCGGATTGTCTTGATGCTTCCAAAGCCGGAGAAACTTCCCACAAGGCTTCCTTGCGCATCTTTAACGACGGCATCGTATTTTTCATCTGTCGGAGGGATTTGACCATCTTGGGTTACAGGCACGGTCATGGTAACTTGCTGGTAAGTTTCGCCCTCGGCACAGGGGTTATCTTCAAGCTTACATTCTGCCGAGCATTGCTTGCCTGTAGGCAGAGGGGTTTCCGTAAAAAGCGGATCACATTCCTCACCTGTTTGCACTTGGCCATCCCCACAGGATACTACAGGTTCTTCCGGAGTGGGTGCTGGAGCCGGCTCTTCAGGCGTGGGTTGGGAAGGAGTTTCCTCAAGGTGGCACACATCATTATCATCAATGGTACCATTGCAATCATTGTCGATTTGATCACAGATTTCGGTCGTGGGTGTTTTTGCCTGGGCATCGCACACTGTGGAACGTTTATCTTCAGCACACACACGGCTTCCTGTCACCTCGCAAGCCCCGACCCCCTCATTGCAGGAAGTGCCCACATCGGTAATGACGGGGCCACCGCAAAGACCACAGCCGTTCTTCATATTACTTGAAGTAATCTGGCACTGGGTTGAATTTTTATCCGAACTGCAAACCCACTGGCCGGTTTGTTCACATTCATTGACTTCCTGGGTACAGGTGGTGTTGGGCGCATTGATTATGGGCGTCCCATCACACAAACCGCACGCATTCAGGGTGGCAGGCGTGGTAATCACACACTCACGGCCCATGCCAGAAGCGCTGCATTGCCAAGTCCCCTTGTCTTGGCAACCATTGGCGTTTTTCACCGTGCAAGCATCCCCAACACCTGAAACTTCCGGCCCACCGCATACGCCACATGAATTCTTTTCAACTGTTGCAATCGATTTACATTGGGTGAATTGACCATCACCGGCGCATTCACGCATCCCTGCTTCATTGCAGCCGGTTGTTTGATCGGCAAAAGTGCACGAAGTGTTCACATCGGTCAGAGTGGCCCCGCCACAAACGCCGCAGCTATTTTTAAATACGGGACCATTGGATTGGCACTGGGTTCCATTGCCATCTGCATTACAGACAAGGCTTCCTTCTTCCTTACAGCCATCTTCATTAGTTTGGGAACAGGCATTGCCAAGACCACTTATTTTGGTGCCACCACAAACACCGCACTCATTTTTATTAACTTCCTCAGTCACCTTGCATTCCACACTGCGGCCATCGGCACTGCAGGCATATTTTCCGTCCTCGGAACAACCTTCCCCGTTATGGATGTTGCACGAATCTCCAAGCGCAAAATCTTCATCGGCCCGGCCATCACAATCGTTATCCACACCATCACAGGAATCAAAGGCCCCGGGGTAACGATTGGCATCATTATCGGCACAATCATTGGTCGTATCTTTATAACCACTGGGAGGCGTGCAGGCTTTTACTGACTGGGCCCCGCCAAAACCATCATTATCGGCATCGGCATACCAAGTCTTGGCATCCGAGGCATTTTCATCCACGCTTCCATCGCAATCGTTATCGGCCCCATCACATGTTTCGAGCAAGGGGTGTTTATCCTGTTTGCAAACAAGATTTCCACTCTGACAAATTTGTGTACCCGTACTGCAAACACCTTCCAAACCCGTACTGCAACTATCCGCCGGGATGTCATTATCAATGGTGCCATCACAATCGTTATCGACACCATCACAGGCTTCAACAGAAGGGGTCACTGTCTGCACACATTGGGCCCATTTACCCACAACGCAGACTCTCTCCCCCTGCAAGCAAACGCCCTTGGCAGCATCAACAGCACAGACTTCTACATTCCCTGTTTGGCATTCTTCAATCTGACATGATTCATTACATCCATCCCCCGCGGTTTGATTGCCGTCGTCGCACAGTTCTTCTTTTTCCAAAACTCCATTGCCGCATGAAGGAGGATCACACACATCGCCCACACCATCGCCATCGGCATCGGCCTGATCCGGATTCGCGGCTTCTTCACAATTGTCTAACGCTCCGCAAATACCATCGGCGTCCCCATCGTTGGCAGCGTCGTTAGGGCAAGCCGCGTCACAAAGATCCCCGGCACCATCGCCATCAGCATCGGCCTGATCGGCATTTGCCACTTCCTTGCAATTATCCGATTCATCACAGAGCCCATCCTCATCTACGTCACCTCCGGCACAGGGCACTTCAATAACGGCATCGGGGCCTCCACACAAACTGGGAACAAATTGAATATTTCCATCAATGATTGTGTCGGATATTTTCCTAAATGACTTATCAAACCCATAGGCATCCACACTATAAACCCCGGCATCAGAGGCCACATAAACCTCGCTTGCCTGGGCATCCAGGGCTAATCCACGAAGAACACCCCCTGCATCAAACTGGGCCACTTGTGTCATTTGAACGTCGGCATTATTCTGCGTCACCGTCAGGCCGGAACCAGGGTAAAAACGGGCAATCCGGTTTCCATAGGCCACATAAACTTCCGATCCCGTCGTCGCCACATCGTGAAGCTGGCCCATGCCATTCATGTCGGCAATCAATTCAACAGTGTTATCGCCATATAAACGATCAATGAAATTGTCACTGGTCACCACATAGACTTCAGACTGAATTTGAGAGATGCCATTGTATGAATCAGAAATAGTGTATGCGGGATATGATTCAGGAGAATAATCAGAAATGGCGTTATACGAATCATCGCTTAATTCCGCAGAGCCTATTTCATAAACACCCCCCTCATATCCTGGAAGTTCAGGGTTGTAAGCAACAAGCCCCATGGCTCCCTCTACAGAAGAAATTTCAGGATCCTCTATTCCGGAGGAATTAATAGATTTAAAAGAATTCGTCCCCGAATAGATATCAGAAACAAGGGCGTTGTAAGAGGAACGTTTTCCGCTGACCAGTTTTGAAGCATTTTCAATATGGACCACAAAATTAGCCTGATCCCCCGCTATGCGATAAACATCACTTTGATCCGTTAACACAATAACATCATTATTTGAGTCAAAAGCGGCATCGATTATTTTTTCATCTTGAGGAATGGAATTAACACCCAAAACCTGGGTTACGTTGTGGGTAACCCCATCAATGGAATAAACTTTGGAATCGGCACCAACCCCCACAAAGGTCTGGACATCCCCTTCGTTAAGTCTCACAAAGCGCTTCACTTGGGCCACAGCACTTCCATCATTTATATTAACAAACTGGTTTATACCTCCCACACTGGCCACGGCCCGGCTTCCATCGGGGCAAAGAGCCCGGCAATCGTCATCGTTTTGATCAATGACACCATCGCAATCATCATCGAGATAATTTCCGCACAAATCCCCTTCTTCAACAACAGGCTCCCCTGCTTGCGCCGTACAAACAAGCGCTCCACCCTGGCAGGCCATCACACCATCGCGCCAGCATTGGCCTTCACCAGCCGTGCAATAGTCTCCGGCCCCCGCCACATTGTCTATTTGACTGTCGCAGTCATTATCCACACCGTCACACACTTCAGGCATCGCCGGTTTCATAGCGGCATTGCACACAAGAGAGTGGCCGTCTGGGGAACACACCATTTTGCCGGAAGCAGCACAGGCCCCAAAACCGTCTGAACAATCCTTGGCCAATTCTTCAAAACCTTCGTCCACCGCACCATCACAATTGTCATCCTTCTGGTTACCGCATTGTTCTTCCATGGCAAAACCTGCCACGGCATCACAGGTGGTAGAAAGTCCATCGGCGCTACAAACCTTGTGGCCATCGGCCTTACAGGCGCCCACACCTGTCTGGCAAACATCACCCACATCAAAACCTTCATCAGTTTGGCCATCGCAATCATCATCGGTGTTATTGCCGCATAGTTCAGCCGACGGGGCATTGGCCGTACACGTATCGACCAACTGGCCGGCAACGCATTCCCTTTGACCGGCATTCAAACAGACGCCCACACCACACATGGTGGGATTGGGGATATAATCTTCATCCACACGACCATCGCAGTCGTTGTCTTTGGCATCACAAGTGTCAGGGCCGGTAAAATTGGGATGAACCGTTCCATCATAATCATTGCAATCCCCCCCTTGCTCAATATAGCCATCCATCGCCTGACAACCCGTAAGACCAGCACTTCCCGCATCCCCATAACCATCATGGTCGGCATCGTAATAAAACCGCTTCATATCAATGGCATCCCCTTCGTCTGTAAAACCATCGCAGTCATTATCCACACCGTCACATTTTTCCTGTGTACAGGTCTGAACCTGGCACGCAGAAGTGCAGGTATCGTTGTTGCTTAAATTGCCATCATCACATTCCTCACCCTTTTCAATTTTACCATTGCCACAAATAGGGTCGGGAAGTTTGCAGAGGGATACGCCATCTTCTTGGACGATTTGAAAGCCCGAAACCATTTTATCTGTTAAGGCTTTTCCTTGCAGGCATTCAGCATTATCAACAGCCCCCATGCTCAAAACAGCCTCGTTACAAGGAGCCAGATTGGTGATGAGATAAGAGTCCCCTCCTTTGCCATACCAGTCAAGACGGCCGGTAGCGACGGTCAGTGAATTCTGTGTATTTGATTCAATCCAGAAACCATGATTATTAAGGATAAGAAAAAAGCCCTTCCATTGATTGGGGGCCCAATCCGCTCCGCAATCAATGAGGGTTTTGGATTCAATGATTTCTGCAAAACCTGTGTCTCCCCCGAATTGGGGATCAAGGGCTAAATTGCCATTTCCACTGCATCCACTTTCATAAAAGCTATTGGTTCCATAAACATCATTTTGGGAAGCGGGATTGCTTGCATTGCAGGTATCAAGGGATGAGAAGGCGATAATATTATTTTGTCTGTTACCGTAGGTGCTGCGCCCCCCAATGAAAGTGTTGCGGTGAACATCAAAGGGAGCCGTATAAGCCCCATAGGCCCCCGTCCAGGCATCCACCACGATATTATTTGTCATCGAGGTTCCAACACCCCCTGTCCAACCTGTAACAGCCGTACCTTCCATGAGGGAAAAAACATTATGATTTATATCCCAATGGCAAATACCGCGAACAGATACCCCCGCCCCCCTGGACCACGGCATTTGGAGAACAAAATTGGAAAGACTCGCCTCAGAGCCAACACCTGACGTGCAGTCAAAAATTGTCGTTGCCTGGGAAACCAGACGGGTTATGTTTGTCCCCGTTGTTCCTGCCCCTGTTATGGAAACCCCTTTGGCGGCTATTTGAATGGTTGATGGAAGGGAATAATCACCGGGAGCCACCCGAACAGTATCATCCTTAACCGATTGGCTATAAGCATAGACAAGGCTTGCGCAGGGTTTCTTGTTGTCCCGGCAATTTCCGGTATCCGAACCGTTTTCGGCCACAAATAATTCCTTAAGGTCCGGATCAAGACCCTCCTCACCTGCATGAGCCACAGCCCCTACATCGGCACAACCAAAATTGTTCCCATAAACATCAACCGGGGGATATGTGGCGTTGCCATTGCATGCCGCCGGCGAAAGACTTCCATAGGCCAAACGGGTAATCACCAAAACATCATCCGGATTACTCATATTGCTGACCCAACCTTCACCGTCGTAGGCGTACAGCGTGTCGGCGGTATTGGAATCAACAAGGAAACATCGTGGATAGGGCACCGAACTCAGATTACAAAAAAATTCTCCCTTCCATTCATCCCTGACCCAGTTGGCCCCCTTCACCGTCACGGAATGCATGTCGGCCTTTTCAATGCGCCCCATAAAATCATGGATGAAACGTGGGTCCTCCTCGAGGCCACCGGCACAGGCCGCATCCCACCTAGAAACATTGACCATGGCCACAAGATTATTTTGCGCGGGAAAGAGTGCACTGCATCCTGCCAAACCGTTTTCCACGCCATAAGCCAGGTTGTTCCACATCTTCACGTGGTTGGCGACCCCTGCGGTGGTGAAAGCGGTATTACATTGAATGCAAGTATTGTTATAAATTTGGATGGGGCTTACATCGCTCCCCCCGTCGGCATAAATACCCGAGCCTCCGCGAACGATATTGTTCCTGAAAATAAAGGAGCCGGCTCCCCAAGAACTTAGGGCCCAATTACTATTATGATCAGACAAGGAAATGATATTTCCTTCGATGGTAACTGCCGAACCATTATTTAATGAAAAAGCCCCCGCACTCGTAGGTTGAATGGTGCATCCACGCACGACACTAAAAAAGGATTCCGCCCCACTAAAAGTGAAAGCAGGAATATAAGGTGCCGGACGAATAAAAGTATGAAGCCTATTTTCACATTCAAGCGTGAGGGGTTTACCTCGAAACGTAATAGATACTTGGGGAACATGAATCCCTTTTTCAATAAAAACTCTGTCTCCAAAGCCGGCCAAATCAATAGCAGTCTGAATCGTTTTGCAAGCCCCCGCACCGGAAGAAAGACAGGAGTTGGTATCACTGCCAAACTCCGAATTCACATAATAAACGACTGCTTTTCGAACAATGGAATTGGCTCCCCATCCTTCAAAAGACAAAAAAAGAAGGGAAATAAAAACAAGCCCCCAAAGAATTTGAGAAATAAGTCGGTTCATATATAAAATTGATACCCGACTGGATAAGTGCAAAAGAAAGGCCAAAAGGGTAAAAAATAACCCTATTTTAAATTTGTAAAATATCTTTTATTATTATGTGGTTAAATCAGCAGAAGGTGAAATAAAAAATACCCCCTCAAGCAGGGCGGTAAAAAGTATATATTTCAAAATGACATGGTTCTCAGTTTGAGAACAAATTTGTCTTTATCCTGTCTATGGAGTTTTATGTTTTGTGTTATTTGAGGTGGTAAAGATAACAGAGGCAAGGCGTTTGCTTTCCGAACTTAAATAAAAAGGAAGCGAAAGGAACATGATGAAGCAAATCAATTATTCCCACGTCCACAGGGTTCCTTCAGAGATGATAAAGGGCTGCCCTGTTTGGCGAGCGCAACTCATGCTGATGCCATTGCCATTCACAGGATTTATTTGCCCAACGCCCAAAATATTACCCGTTTCAGTATTAATGGCTTGAGCTTGCCCATCTTGACTTACAGCCCACGCCATGTTGCCAAAATTAAGACGTGAATCAGCACACAGGTCATAACTGGTACCATCAATATTGGCCACACCCCGCACGTCACTTGCAGCCCAGTTATTATTTGGAGTGATAATAATAACTCGCCGATCCGGATGGCTCCACCGATTCACAACAAGGCGATTAAATCCATCCACATCCATCCCTGCCACGCTCCACCAAGCTTCAAGGTTTCCACCATCGACCCATCTTTCTTGTTGGAGTGCCATGCGCTTCACCTGGCCACTTGTAAACAAACTTGCATAGAGGAAGCGACTATCCTGACTGAAAACCACTTCATCGGGAAAAGCCATGTTCAGGGCGCTTCGTGTGGCAGCGTTAGCTACATCGTTAGTAGCAAAAACAATCACCTGAGAAAGAGCACCTTCCGCATTAACTCCTTGAGTCATGGCCACCCAAGTTCCATCGGGAGAAACCCGGGCACTATCCCCAAAATAAGGTTCGTCCTGCGCATTCCGGCTATTTGTGGGTACAGAAACACGATTGAGCAGTTGCCCATTGGTCGCATTAAAAACAAGCAACTCTGTCCGTGACAAATCGGGCAAAGGTTGATGAGCACAGTAAATGCGGGCTAAACTTGGATGAAAGTCACAACCCTCGCTCCATACACGTATGGGATTTTGGCCACTGCCTGTATCCCACGCAAAAACCCATTGGCCCTGGGCATTAAGAGTCCATGACATAAGCCCACCGACAATGTTTCTTTGGACCTCGTGCCGATACGCGGCAGCAATGCGTGTGCCATCGGGACTTACGGCAAGTGCATCCCAATGGCAAAGCGAGCCTTCAAAACATGCAGCGGGAATATTGGGGAGGCGCCCTAAAGTGACCAACTGATTTCGGTCAGCCACAATTTCAATTTGGCAATTGGCGCTACAACCATCGCCATTGGCCTGATTTCCATCATCGCATTGTTCCCCTGGATTCACTTGATTGTCCCCACAAGCTGGAGGTGGCGGAGGGGGAGGTGCGGCTGGGCAATCGGCTGCACACGTCAGGTTTGTTTCACCATTATTACATACACCATCTCCACAACGTGGAGCGGGTGGTGGAGGGGGTGCATCTGGGCAGTCCACCGCACAATTCAGGTTTGTCTCCCCTGGGCTACAAATTTTATCACCACAGCGCAGCCCAAGAGGCGGTGGGGCTGGACAATCAACAACACAGCTTTGGGTTGTTTCGTTATTGTTACAAATACCATCTCCACAACTCAATGCCGGTAAAGGAACTGGACAATCGGCTTCGCAATTCAGGTTTGTTTCATCTTGGCTGCAAATATTATCGCCACAGCTATCATTATCTGAAAATTGATTATCCGACTCTGTATTGGATGTTGAGGAAGGTGCCCCTGAACAACTAACAAAAAAGAAAACTAGAACAAAAGTGGCCCATGGCTGATCCTTCATAAGGAGACCTCTTTTCTAAAAAATCTTCATCCTTGTAAAAGGTAACAAGAATAATCCAAAGAAACAAACACCGAATTCATCTCAGTCAAATCCAGAAAGGTAATAGGGCATGCTTCTTATTGTTATTTTTCAATTTCCCCATAATCAACATGATTACAATTGAGCCGAGGATTCCAAAAAGAGAACCAAAGCCTCAATATCTTTTTGAAGATAAGGAAAAGCCGGCATCACATGGGTGGGGCGTTTGGGTTGGTAGCCGGGGGGGTAGGATTGATGTAAGAGCCGGGCTTCCACAAGTTCTTTAGATGAGCCACTAATAGCAGGCCCCACAGGGCCGTCTTTGGTCGGATCAGGATGATGGCAAATAGTGCATTGGGTAGTATAAATGGCACGGCCCTGCGCCACAAGATCTTCTTGGGTTTGAGGGGAACCTTGGTTTTTTGAACAGGAAAAAAGGGAAAAAATACCGAAAGAGAAAAAACAAATTTTGAGAATCATAAAATGTAGGGGCAGACCCATGTGTCTGCCCCTACGTAAAATCTATCGCGTTACCAATTCCACAATCACATAGAGCGCGGCTGTCAATACCACACCGCTATGAATCACGCCTTTGATTGTCGTTAAAGGGCCCAATTTTCCTTTAAGGGCATTTAATTCCAAAGCAAGAAAAATGACCCCAAAAACAATAGCGACCAAACCAAAATTCACAGTTGAAAAATCACGGCTTAAAATTAAATGGCGGGCCGCTCCCATGAAAAAAAGCATGGGGAATGAAAAAAGCACATTGGTACGGCTGGCGACAAGGGCCCTGGCCCCACGGGCTGCTGCGGATGGATCAGCCTGCCCCCCTGCCAAAACCTTGTTGGCAGAAGCAATCACCACCTTTTGGGCCGGCCAAATCACAAACCAAACATTAAACCACATCAGGCTTCCCAAAGTGGCTCCCAATAAAATGAGAAGTCCCCACGATGAGGTAAGCGGTACGCCGGAATGAAGCGTTCCCGTAATAATAAGCCATCCCGAAAGAAAAGTGATCATGGCGCCCCATCTAAACCACCACAAAGCTCGTGGCACTAGTTTAGTGATCACCACATTTTTTACACCAGCATCAATTTCCTTAAAAAATTCCCCCTGCACATAATTAAAGTAATAAAGCATTCCAATCCAGATGACCCCAAAAATAAAATGAACCCAACGGAGCAAAAACATGACCCCATCTATATTAAATAAAGCCCAATCCATAAAATACCTCCCTTGTCGCGCCGAAGCTTCAGCGAAGGCGGACTTGTTAAATGAATAATCAAAAAACTGAGGTGAGTGTGCCACAGCATTTATGCAAGTCAAACATTTTCATGGTCTTTCAACCACCAAAAGCATCAGGTGAAATTATAAGAAACCCCATCTTTTCATCATCCTAAAGGCGCAAAACTTCTGGCATGCGTTTTGCTTTTAGTTAAATACCATGAAGGAAAGGGCCCCCAACATGAACTCCCAAACATCAAACGATTTAAGTGAAACCACCCAAAAAATTATCATCACCCCCCAGGAAAAAAACTGGGATGAAATCACTCAAAAAATTTTTATTGAGAAGTCGGAACCATTGGTAGAAACCGAAACAGAAATTTTATGAAAAACTATACATAACGACATTTTAATTTGCTGATTAACTCCCCCCAACCCCCTCTTAAGCTAAGAGGGGGAGTTATGTCGCTCTGTATAGATAAGCCACAAATGACTTCCTGACTGTCGTGTGAGCAGAGGTCGTTCAAGGCACAACAAAAGCCTTTTTCTGCCGATAATAGATCCATGGTAATGGATCTCGCCAAATCAATACCCCTGGCAATCAGGCCAGAAAGCCCGGCACAAGGGGCTTTTTCAACGCATGAAAGGGAGACCCTGCTTCAACGAGCCTCTTCGCCGGAGGAGACAAAGCTCATCCAAGATTTAGACCAGGCCTTAAAATCACAAACACCCGATGGATACCTCCTGTCAGAGGGGGAAGAAGCCGCGCTTACTTCCAGTCATCCTCAAGTTATTCCTGCTCTCTTCAAGCAATTAAGAAGCGAATAGGACAGGCAGGACTTGTGATCACCACGATGGGCCGAGATTCAAACGGTCAAATCCGATGGGATGCTGATTTCTTTTGCGTACGCGAAAGCCATCTTCCTGGGAAAAAAGTCAAATACCCTTATGTTTTTGACTTGGGTATCTATTAGCACCATGTTGAAAAAAAATCGCAGGGGAAACGTAAAAGCTTTTCATTGCACCCACTGCCCAAGCGGCGCCGTTAAAAATTCCTCCAAAGGGATCCCCTGATTTCCCACCAACAATTGACGATGGGTTTTAAAATTTTGGGTAAAGACTTCCATCCCCGGCAAGGATTCTTTTTTTCTGCCGCTTTTTACTTCCAAAGCAATCACCTTTTTCCCGTTCCGGATCACAAAATCAACTTCCCGGGCGCCCTCTCTCCAGTAAAAAATCTCCCATGAAGTCCCTTGAATACCATTGAGTAAATAAGCCCCCACAGCCGACTCCACCAGGCGACCCCAAAAATCGCGATCTCTTTGGGCTTCTTCAAAAGTCAAACCCGAATGGCAACTCATGAGAGCCGTGTTCAATATCTGTAGCTTGGGACTGGAACCTCTTTGCCTGATTTTTTGACCTGAAAATTTTTGAATGCCAGAAACCAGCCCCGCTCCCGACAACAAAGTCAGGTAATAGGCCAATGTGGTTGTGTTCCCCACATCCTGAAGTTGCCCCACCATTTTTTGGTAGGAAACAATCTGACCGGAATACTCGCACCCAAGCTGGAACAACCGCCGAAGTAGGACAGGCTTGTCAATGCGGTTCATCAGTAAAATATCGCGCGACAGGGTTGTTTCCACCAACGAATCCAGAATATAACGCTTCCATCGCAGCTCATCGTCTGTCAGTGCGGCGGACCCGGGATAAGCCCCGAAATACAAGAAATGATCCAGGCCCCATCCAAAAGCCGTTTTCATTTCAGTCAAACTCCAATGGGGAACAGGGATCAATTCAAAGCGTCCGGCGAGAGATTCGCCGATACCCTTCTCCACAAGCCATGGGGAAGACCCCAAAAGAAAAACCTTCAATGCCAATTTGTTTTTACTGTCTTCATCCCACAACCACTTCACCGTGGTTGACCAATCTTTTATTTTTTGGACTTCATCGATGATTAAAACAGCCCCCTCCTTGCTTTCGTGCGCCCGGATTCGGGCCAAATCCCATTGTTGAATCAACCATGTTTTGTCATGAGGGGAGGCTTCATCCGCCGTGGCATAATGGCAAGGCAACCCCACTTGAGCCACACATTGATGCACGAGGGTGGTCTTCCCCACCTGCCGTGGCCCCTGAAGCACCTGAATAAATCGTCTGGGTTCCACAGCCCTTTGGCTCAATAAGGATAAAAGTTTACGTTGAAACATATGAGTTACTTTACTTATTATATTGAGTAAATTAACTCATTATGTAAAGTTAATTTTTATCTAATTGATTTTATTGAATTCTTTATAAGAATGTATCAGTTCCTCAGCGGCTTCCCCGTCATCAAGAGCGACTGCATGCGGGCTTGGGATTTTTCTTCTCCGCAGAGTTGCAGGAAGGTTTCGCGTTCCACATCCAAAAGATATTGTTCGGAGACAAAACCCTGATTGGGGAGATTTCCGCCCGTTAACACATGCGCCAATTTTGAAGCGATAAGACCATCGTGCTCGCTGATCAAACCTTGGGCCCGGAAACCCTCAATACCATTGAGGAGCGCCATCTTGGCTCCTTCTCCACCCACATAAATATCTTCGCGAGGGGTTGTTTTTTGATAAGTCTTGGCCATTTCCAAGACATCCTGCTTGGCATCATAGAGAAGCTTGTCACGGGAAAGGGAAATTTTGTCGGAACGCTTGAAATAATTGTGACCATAGGCTTCTTTGGCGGAAGTCGCCACTTTTGCAAAGGCCACCGTCTCAAAAGTTTTTTGGACTTTGGGAAAGAACCCACCATCGGAAGGACCTGCCCAGCCCTTGGCCCCTTTGGCTTTCAGGGCTGCTTCCACATTGAGAAGCACATTCTTGTTACCACCACCACCGGGAATTAAACCGGCACCCACTTCCACAAGTCCTATATAGCATTCCCCATGGGCACGGATGGCATCACAGCCCATGCTCACTTCGCAACCACCGCCCAAAGTAAGTCCAAAGGGGGCGGCCACCGTGGGTTTGGATGAATATTTAAGACGCATGCAAACATCCTGGAAACCCTTCACCAACTTTTCGATATTGTCCCAATTCTTCTGCTGGCTCTCGAGCCACAGGAGCATCAAGTTCGCGCCCGCGGAGAAATTGCCACCGTCATTGGCGATCACCAAACCGGCATAGTCGCGGCTGGATTCCATCAAATCAATACCGGCATTGAGCATGTCGCCAATATCACCATCGATGGCATTCATCTTGGTGTGGAATTCGACACACAAAACACCATCACCAATATCAATGAGAGAAGCTCCGGTATTGGATTTCAATTCCCGACCTTGTTCCTTCAAGGTTCTAATAACAATGTTAGTCGATTTAAGAGGAACGGGCTGGTAGGAATTGGTGCGTTGATCAAAGAAAAATTTCTTTCCCTTATCGTTTTTGTAAAAAACACCATTTCCTTTTTCAAGCACTGCTTTGATAATCACGGGGACAGCACGGCCTTCCTTTTGCAAACGGTCAGCCACGTTCTTCACACCCAAGACATCCAGGGTTTCAAAAGGTCCCAAATCCCAGTTAAAACCCCACTTCATGGCGTTGTCTACATTGACCACATCGTCGGCAATTTCAGGGATGCGATTGGCTGCGTAAACAAGGGTGTCACTCACCTGTTTCCAGGCAAATTCCCCGGCGGGATCGGCGGCACCCACCATGGTGCGAATTTTTTCAGGGAGATCTTCCAAATTTTTAATGGCCCCCAAGGAGTCATAGCGTACTTTTTCCTGCGGACCGTATTCACCGGTTTTCAAATTGATCGAAAGGATTTCCTTTTTCCCATCCGGACCTTTTGTTTTCTTATAAAACCCCTGCTTTGTTTTATCGCCAAAGAGTTTTTTCTCAATCATTGTGTTCAAGATGGGGGGAATTTTAAAAGCTTCCCGCGATTCATCCTGTAAACAAAGATCGTAGGTATTTTTAGCCACATGCACAAGGGTATCCAAACCCACCATGTCCGCGGTACGGAAAGCAGCCGATTTTGGGCGCCCCAGGGCTGCTCCGGCAATCTTATCAACGGCCTCAACGGATAAGCCACGGCTTAAAGCCTCGTGCAAAGACGCCATCCATGCATAAACACCAATACGATTGGCCACGAAATTGGGAGTATCCTTGGCTGTAACCACCCCTTTGCCCAGCGTATTTTCCAAAAAGTCAACGACCGTCGAAAGAACTTCCTTGTCGGTTTCAGAACTTGAAACCACTTCAACAAGCTTCATGTAGCGAACGGGGTTAAAGAAATGCGTAATGACAAAATTTTTGCGGAATTCCGGCGAACGACCTTCGGCCATGGTTTTAAGGGGAATGCCCGAAGTGTTCGAGCTGATAATGGCGCCCTTCTTCATGTTTTTTTCAACTGTTTCAAAAACTTTTTGCTTGATGTCCAAACGTTCGGTGACCACTTCAATAATCCAGTCGCATTCGCCGAGTAGCTTCAGGTCATCCTGGGTATTGCCGGCGCAAATAAGCTTCATGTCTTTTTTGTCGAAAATAAGGGAAGGCTTGGATTTACCAATGACTTCCTCAATGCTCTTGAGAGCCAACTTATTGCGAAACCGCGCATCCGTTTCTTTAAGACCTGCCTTGGCATCTTCTTCAGTAAATTTGGGCACGATATCCAAAAGGACTGAAGGGATCCCCGCATTGGCCAAATGAGCTGCGATTCCAGCCCCCATCACCCCTGAACCGATAACAGCGACTTTTTTGATTTGCATAATATCTCCGTACGGGCGCCCCTTGGCGCGCCCTCTTTGGGGGGCGCAGCAAGCAGCGCCCCTACGATTTATTAAACCCTCTCCACAATTGTGGCCAACCCCTGGCCACCACCGATACACATGCTCTCAATGCCGATATTTTTGTTATAGCCTTTAAGATCATGAATCAGTGTGGACATGATGCGTGCCCCAGTGCATCCAAGAGGATGGCCCAGTGCAATGGCTCCGCCCTTTGGGTTGATACGCGGATCATTCCAATCAAGTCCCAAAATTTTCGCCACACTCATCGTTTGCACGGCAAAAGCCTCGTTAAATTCAAAAATATCGATGTCTTTTAATGTAAGCCCTGCACGTTTCAAAGCTTTGGGAACGGCATAGGCAGGGCCCTCACCCATCACTTCCGGACCACAACCAGCCACCGCCATTGAGCGAATTCTTACCAAGGGCTTCAGGCCTAGTTGTTTGGCTTTTTCTGCCGACATCATGACCACCGCAGCAGCCCCATCGGTAAGGGGGGATGAATTACCTGCTGTAACAGACCCACCTTCTTTGAAAACCGGCTTTAGCTCGCCCAATTTTTTTACATCGGGTTGACGAGGGCCTTCGTCAATATTGACTACTATTGTGGTTCCATCCTGTTTTTTGATCGTGACAGGAACAATTTCAGTGAACAAATTTTCCTTCATCGCTTTTAAAGCCTTGATGTGTGAGTTGGCAGAATATTCATCCTGATCTTTGCGACCAATTTTATGTTTTTCAGCCAGGTTTTCAGCAGTGACCCCCATGGAGATATAAGCGTTGGGAAGCCCCTTACCCGGCATCAAACGCGGATTTAAGGAAGGGTTAAACCCCCCCATGGGCACATGGCTCATCGATTCAGCGCCTGCAGCAATAAAAATTTCGCCATTACCGGCCATGATATTCAAGGCGGCAATGTTGATCGCTTCAAGAGACGAAGAGCAGAAGCGGTTCACCGTAACAGCGCCCGCTGTCAGAGGAACACCCGCCAAGAAGCCCACGTTTCTGGCCAGATTCATGCCCTGCTCGCCTTCCGGCATGGCACATCCCAAAATGAGGTCCTCGATTTCGGCTGGGTTTAATTTGGAAACTTGGGCCAATGTTTTTTGGATAACCTCAGCGGCTAAGTCATCGATACGGGTCCAAACATACTGGCCTTTTAAGGCACGCCCCATGGGGGACCGGCCTGCTGCTACAATAACGGCTTCACGCATATTAACTCCTTATAGAAGGTGGGTTGTGAGTCATGAGTTATAAGATATTAGGTCGCATTACTTAGTAACTCATTCTCTCATAACTAAAAAATGAATGACCATTCAGTGTAAACCACGGCTTTAAAAACTTGTCAAGATTCGAGTGAAATAAACATGGTTCGACCACCGCGTAGCGGGTCCCGTTTGCTGGACAAAGCTCACCATGTCCGTTATTTTACAAACATGTCAAAACCCATCCTCCTTGACGGCGCCATGGGCACTTATTTGCAAACCATGGGGCTAGCGCCAAACACAGCTTCGGATTCCTGGAACTTGACCCACCCTGAAAAAATAGTGGAAGTCCATAAAGCTTATGCAAAGGCCGGCTCACAAATCCTTTTTACCAATACCTTTGGGGCTTCGCGGAATCGTTTGGCTGAAACGGGAATGGCGGATGACATCAAAAAAATAAATGAGGCCGGGGTTAGGTTCGTTCGGCAAGCATTAGAAATCCTTTCATCCCCCTTTCATCAAGGAGGGGAGATTTTAGATTCTGCACCACGAATCGCCGGCTGCATCGGCCCCATTGGAAGCCTTCAAAAACCTTTCAAATCACTCTCGACAAAACAAGCATCCGCTCTTTATGAGGAACAGATTTGTCTTCTTTTAGAAAATAAAGTCGATCTGATCGTCATCGAAACTCTCTTTGATGCCGCTGAAATTGAAGTGGCCAGCGAAGTCGCACTTAAAACCATCCGCAAGAAAATTCCCTTGATGATTTCAATGACAGTTGGTGAAAACGGATTGCTTGCCTGTGGGAGCGATCCCGTGACTACCTCTTATTATTTAGAGAAGAGAGGCGTGGATATTATTGGATTGAACTGCTCGTTTGGGCCCGAATCGATCTGGCCAGTGTTTGAGAAGATGAGAAAAGAAATTAAATGTTCCATCGCGGTAAAACCGAATGCCTCTGTAGTGACAGGTCGCGACCTGTCACTACAAGCAGAAAAATTCGCCACATGGATGAAAAAATTCGCTGACACCGGGGCCGATTTCATCGGCGGATGCTGTGGAACAACGCCGGAACATATTGCCGCTCTCACCCTTCTCCTTTAAGAATTCGACAAGCTTTATTCCCCCATGTACTATTTAAAAGATGGTGCAACCTTCAATGAAACAATCCTTACCTTCCTTTATCCTTCGTTACCAAAAAATCATTTTCATTGTTTCTGCCCTGCTGACAGCGCTTCTTTTCTGGGGAGCCTTGCAGGTTAAAACCGTCAACACCTTAGAGAACATGCTCCCACAGGACGACCCCGATCTGGTCACTTATCAAAACTTCATCAAAGAATTTGAAAACGACTACACCTATCTTTTGGTCCTTGAGCCCCAAATTCTTTTCAACGCTGATTTTTTGAACACACTGCATGAAATCACACAATCGCTGCAAAAACTTCCCCATGTCGACAAGGTGCATGCACTCCCACAAGCTCAAAACATGGTCGCAAAAGACGGGATGCTTTCGATGGAAGATTTGTTTGAATATCCGCTTACCGAAGAGACGACATTAACATTTAAATCAAAAGCCCTTAAAAATCCTTTTCTCCTAAAATACATCATTCATCCTTCCAAAAAACTCACTTCGATCTTCGTTATTTTAAAACCGCAAACAAACAGCCTTCTCAAACAGGAAGCCCGGGAACAAACTTGGAGGGACATTCAAAACATTCTGGAACAGGCCAACAAAAAAGTACCCTTTAAAACCCATTTTGCGGGACAGGCCACTTTTGAACAGGCCCTTTCCCAAAGCACACGCCACGCCCAAGTTTGGGGCACAGCAATTATTTTAATCATCGTTTGCGTGGTCTTTTATTTTTTGTTTCGGAGTATCCCGGGTGTTTTGCTCTGTCTGGGGTTGGTGGGCACCTCTTTTGTTTGGTTTTTAGGTACCATCGGTTTTTTGGGGAAACCCCTTAATTTTGTCACTGCCATGCTGCCCCCGCTCATCCTTATGGTGAGTGTTTTGGACTTTATCCACGTGTATTCCCTTTTTATCCACCAACCACCCAATTTTTCTCCCCAAGAAAAGCTTGCACACAGTTTAAATAAATTCATCAAGCCCGGCTTTTTAACCATGGTTACAAGCGGGATTGGATTTGGGTCCCTGGCCACAAGCTCCATGGAAGCCACCCGTCATTTTGGTCTTTTTGCCGTCATCGGCATTGTCATGGCTTTTATCCTGACCGTCGGGCCTTTTAGTTTATTGGTGATGCATTTTGGTTCTTCTCTTAAAACAAAAGAACCCGCCTCTCCCTGGATATCCAAAGCGGTTTCCCTTTTGGCGGGGCTTAGTCGCGATCATTGGAAACCCGTGTTGATTCTTGCCTTGCTTGTCCTTGGAATAACAATTTTTAAAATCCCCCAACTGACCATTGAAACCAAACCCATCCGCTTTTACCCCCCCGACTCAAGCTTAAGACAGGATGTAAAATTGATTGATCGAAGTTTTGGGGGCACCACCACCATTGACCTGATCGTCAAGGGAGAGCCTGGAAGCATGAAAAATCCGGAAACACTCAAAGAAATCGAGATTTTCGCCAAAGAAACACAAAAAATTAATTACGCCGGGTATCCTTTATCGGCCATCGATTTCCTCAAAAAAGGGAATCGGGTTCTTCATGACAACAATCCCGATTTTTTTGGTATTCCTTCAACAACACAGGAAGTGGAAACCCTGTTTTCATTTTTGGAAAAAGATCCTTATTTCAAGCGATTGGCAAGCCCGGATTACTCCACCTTAAGGCTCAACGCCCTGGTTGAAGCCCAAGGCACACAAGAAGGAAAACAGATGCTCAAAGAAGTGAAAGAATTGGCAGCAAAAACTTTAAGGGCACCGCTTGCCCTTACCGTGACAGGCGCCAATATTGTATGGATGAATATGGAAAAGATGATTGCCAATTCTTTAATAACTAGTTTCACCACCAGTTTTATTTTGATCACAGTCATTATGGCCCTTGTTTTCAGATCGTGGAAGCTTGGGCTGGTGGCCATGATTCCAAACGTCTTTCCCATCCTTGTCACTTTGGGAATCATGGGCTGGATGCACATTCCCTTAAACATGGTCACCTTGATGATTGCAAGCTTAGCCCTTGGGCTGGCAGTCGACGACACCATTCATTTGGTCATGGAACTCAAAGAAGAAATCCATTCCCTCAGCTTAAAGGAAGCCATCGCAAACACTTTTAAAAATTTGGGGCCGGCCGTTGTGTCAACGTCTGCGGTTTTATCGTTAAGCTTTTGGGCCCTGTGCGTTTCGGATTTTTTGCCCACTTATTACTTTGGGCTTTTATCAGGGGTCACGATTCTTACGGGACTTGCGGCTGAACTGGTGTTATTCCCTGCCTGTCTTATCTGTTTTAAAAAATGGATTTTTAATACCCCTGTCATTCCCGCCACGCTACGAACGAAGTGAGTTCTTCAGAGCGGGAATCCATTATTTTATGGCCCTTAGGGGCCATCCCATTATGGACCCCCGCTAATGGGAATCCCGATCTGCGGGATGAATGGGGCGGGGGTGACGATTCTTATCTCTCCAAAAGTGTTTGGGCCACAGTCAAACATCCGACTTCTTTGGCCCCTTCTTTTTTCAGCACACGGGCACATTCAGACAAAGTGGAACCCGTAGTGAACACATCATCAACCAAAATGACTTTCTTATCCTTCAGATTGTATTTGATATCCTCCCACTGAAAACTGCCTTTCACATTGGATAAACGTTCGGAGCGCTTTAGCTGCGTTTGTGGAAGAGTTTTTCTTGCCTTGACCAGCGAAGCACACAAAAAATTGATTTTTGTTTTTACACTTAAGATTTTGGCTAATTCCACACTCTGATTAAAACTGCGCGAAGCCAATCGCCTTAAATGAAGTGGAACAGGAATCAGATAATCCGCTCCATTTAGGAGTTTGCCATGGTGTTTAACCCATTCTTCCACAAAAAAAGGGATGGTTTCAAAACGAGCGCTGTATTTAAGGCCATGAACCAGATTTTTCGAGATTTCATCAAAAGCATAGAGACTGCGATGCCAATCAAAATGGGGAGTTTCCTTCAGGCACGAAACACAGGGATGTGCCGTGATAGAAACATCCAGATAAGAAACACCACATTGGGGGCAACGTGGCCCGGTGATGGGATTGATTTTAGTGCGGCAAGATTGGCAAAAACCACGTTCATGAATCGCAAGAACATCACATAAAGGACATTTGTGGGGGAAAAAGAAATTGGCCAAGGATGAAAAAACCACATTTGTGTAATGACAACCCTCGGGTTGTCATTACCCTACAATCAAATTCTCACCGGTCATTTCGGCAGGCTTTGGCAAGCCCATCATGTAAAGCAAAGTGGGCGCCACATCGCAAAGACGACCCCCGGATCGTAGGGGCAAAATATTTTTTGCCCCTACGCGAAATCTATCGGCAACCACAACAAAAGGCACTGGATTGGTTGTGTGTGCTGTGTGAGGAATTCCTTTTTCATCCACTATTTGTTCGGCATTGCCATGGTCTGCAGTGATGATGAGCTGCCCGCCTTTTTTAAGAACAGCCGAAACAACCCGGTCCAGGCATTGATCAACCGTTTCAATGGCCGATATGATCGGTTTTTCCTTGGCACTATGCCCCACCATATCGGGGTTGGCGTAATTCATGATGATGAAATCATATTGATCTGTTTCAACGGCCTTGACCACTTCATCGGTAATGGCCTGGGCAGCCATTTCAGGTTTTAAATCATAGGTGGGAACCTCACGCGGTGAAGGGATAAGAACGCGGCCTTCGCCATCAAAGGGAGCTTCACGCCCTCCGTTAAAAAAGAAAGTAACGTGGGCATATTTTTCGGTTTCAGCGATATGCAATTGCCTGAAACCCTTTTGGCTTAAAACTTCAGCCAATACTTGCCGGGGCCAGGTGAGCTCGAAGGCAACGGGATGGTTAAACGCCTCGTCATAGGGGGCCATGCAAACATAAGCAGCCAGTTCTGGAAATACTTTACGCGTAAAACCAGTGAAATTCTCTTGAGTGAGAGCCTGAGTGATTTCACGTGCGCGATCAGCACGAAAATTAAAAAAGATAACGGCATCCCCTTTTTGAATAGACCCTACCGGTTTCCCTTTTTTATCCACCACAACATGGGGAATCATGAATTCGTCAGTAATATTTTTTTGATACGATTGGTTGACAATGGCTATTGCTGACATGCCAGATTCCGAGGATGTCCCCGTTAAAACATCATAGGCCTTTTCAATGCGTTCCCAACGTTTGTCACGGTCCATGGAGTAAAAACGGCCGCTCATACTGGCCATTTGGCCACAACCGATTTCTTTTATTTTTTCTTCGAGCTCACCGATATATTTAAGACCACTTGCCGGAGGCGTGTCGCGACCATCCATGAAAGCATGGATGAAAACTTTTTGGACGCCGCTCTTTTTGGCCAATTTTAAAAGGGCATAGAGATGATCCTGATGGCTATGCACAGCACCGTCTGAAAGGAGCCCCATAAGATGCAATGCTGATTTATTTTTCTTGGCCGCATTCATGGCCGATAAAAGAGCCTCATTGGTAAAAAAGCTTCCGTCATCGATGGCCTGATAAATCTGGGAAAGCCCCGTGTACACAATGCGCCCAGCGCCCAGGTTCATGTGTCCCACCTCTGAATTACCCATAATCCCTTTTGGCAAACCCACAGCGGGGCCAGAAGCTTCAATCTGGGTATGCGGATAGGTGGCCCACAAATAATCCCAATAGGGTTTTTGGGCCAGGGCAATACCATTGTCTTTTGTTTGGGAACGAAGACCAAAACCATCGAGGATAATGAGAACGGTGGGGTTCAAGAAAGTTATGGGTTATGAGTTATGGGTTATGAGAAAAACGGAGACAAAAATCTCATAACTCATAACTCATAACTCACCTTCTATTCATGATGATATTTTTCACCTTTTAGAATCGTAAACGCGCGGTAAATCTGTTCAAAAAAAACAACCCTAGCCAACTCATGGGGCAGAGTCAAGGAAGACAGGGACAATACAAGGTTCGCTTTCTTTTTTATTTCTTCAGCAACACCAAAAGCGCCCCCGACAATCCAAACAACGCGCTTTAATCCCTGGCCATTCCATTTTTGAATTTGTTGGGCCAAACCCGTCGAAGAAACAGTCTTTCCTTTTTCATCAAGCAATACGACAAAATCACCTGACCCGATTTTTTTAAGGAGATTTTCACTTTCGGGGATTTTTTGAGTGGCGTCGCGAGCTTCAATCAACTCACAAGAAGTATAATGCCGGATGCGGCCCAAATACTCCTCTTGCAATGCAAGGCAGGCCTTATTTTTAAGGGAGCCTACGGTAAGAAAAATCATTTTGGCCATTATTTTTTCTTCTTTTTGGCAGGAGCCCGTTTTGGTTTGGCAGGGACCTTCCTCTTTTTGGTGGGAGTTTTTTTCCTAGGTTCTGGTTTTGCAGTATGAAAATGAACCTGGTTGGATCCAAACCACAAATCTTCCAGACGATAAAACTGGCGTGCTTCTTCGGTAAGCACATGGCAAAGGATATCCCCATAATCAAGGACAATCCAGGAAGACTCCCGGCCTCCCTCGACATTCAGGGGATTTTTCTTGAGTTTCTTTGAAACTTCGGTGTCAATACGTTCGGCAATGGCCCCCACCTGCCTTAAACTTGCTCCATGACAAACCATAACATAATCTGCCAGGGTTGATTCCCCCTTTAAATTAAAAGCCAGGATGTTTTCTGCCTTGGTGTCCTTGGCTGCCTCAACAATTACTTCCAACAAATTTCTTATAGAATCTTTTTTCATAATTTTTAAAAAAATTAAGTTCTAATCTGTCCTTCTCCACGTACCACAAATTTTGTGGTCGTCAACTCTTCCAAACCCATGGGGCCATAGGCATGGAGCTTGGTTGTTGAAATGCCGATTTCAGCCCCCAGCCCCAATTGCCCCCCGTCGTTAAAGCGTGTGGAAGCATTCACCATGACGCACGACGAGTCAAGCTCGCGAACAAACCGGGTAGCATTGGCTTCAGTTTGAGTGAGAATGGATTCCGTATGATTTGAACCATATTTCCGAATAAACAAAATAGCCTCATCCAAGTTTTTGACCACCTTCACCGACAGAACCAGATCAAGATATTCCGTCGACCAGTCTCTTTCAGTGGCCAGTTTGATGTGGGGAATCATTTTTTTGGCCGCACGATCCCCACGCAATTCCACATTTTTGGGAACCAAGTGATTTGAAAGTTTGGGCAAAAATTCAGGGGCAATTTTTTCGTGCACCAGCAAATTCTCCAGGGCATTACACACCCCCGGACGGGATACCTTGGCATTTTCAATAATGGCAAGGGCTTTGGCCTGGTCTGCCGATTCATCCACAAATAAATTACACACTCCCTTGTCATGTTTGATCACAGGGATCTTGGAATTTTCCTCCATGAATTTCATCAGACCTTCGCCCCCACGAGGAATGAGAACATCAATTTCTTTACTTAAGGTAAGCAAGGTGCTCAAAGTTTTGCGATCGGAAGTGGGCACCACCGTAATGATATGGGGGGGGACGTTGTTAGACTTTAATGCCTTCTGTAAAAGGGCCCCAAGCATTTTATTGGAATGAAGGGCTTCAGAACCACCGCGCAAAATAACGGCATTGCCCGACTTAAAACACAGCCCGGCCGCATCCACCGTGACATTGGGACGCGATTCATAAATAACACCCACCACTCCCAGGGGGATTCTGACACGCTCTACATGCAATCGGTTGGGACGCGTATAATTTTTAACAACCTGCCCCACAGGGTCGGGAAGGCCGGCCACTTCTTCCAAGCCTCGGGCCATCTCTTCAATTCTTTTGGCATTCAACAAAAGCCGGTCCTTCATGGCGGGAACAAGTTTTTTCTTGTCGGCTTCTTTTATGTCTTTGGCATTGGCCCTGATTATTTCTGTCTGCGAGTTTCTCAAAAGGGTCGCCATGTCCGTAAGAATCTTGTTCTTGGAATCGGCAGAAAGGGTGGCCACAACAGGGGCGGCTTGGCGACATTTTCGGGCTAATTTTTGAATGGAGCTTGTTTTCATCGTCTACTCCCGGATGAAGGCAAAAATAAGGTTCCTACATCACATCCTTTGATGGCTTCCAAAATTATTCGGGGATCATTCCCCCGGGTAATCAGAGTGGGAATCCCAAAACGCGTCGCCATTTTTGCTGCCTTTAACTTTGTGATCATTCCCCCCGTGCTCTTGGCTGAAAGAGTGTCCATGGCCATCCCCATGGCTTTTTTATCCACCTTGGGAACAACGGAAATTCTTTGGGCATCATGATAACGCTTTGGGTCCCTGTCGTGCAGGCCATCGGTATCGGTTAAAATAACCAAAAGATCGGCTTCCACCAAATGAGCCACCATGGCGGAGAGCTGGTCATTATCGCCAAACTTGATTTCTTCGACCGCTACCGAATCGTTTTCATTGACGACAGGAACCGACTTTAGGCGAAAAAGCTCCTTTAAAGCATGCTTGGCGGTAAGAAAACGATGTTTGTTTTCCAAATCGTCCCGGGTAAGCAAAATTTGCGATACTGAAATACCGTGTTTGGCAAAAGCACGAATGTAATACTGGATCAAAAGGGGTTGCCCCAAAGCAGCCACGGCCTGTTTTTGGGCAACAAGATGGGGCCGGCGATGCAAGCCAACCAGACCCATGCCACATGCAATAGCGCCGGAAGAAACAACAACAACCTCTACTTTCGAGGTTCTTAACTGGGCAACAACGGTGGCCAAAGCCTTTAAAAAAGAAGCGTTGACTCCCTTGGAATTGATGACAATGCCACTCCCTATTTTGACAACGAGTCGTTTGATGCGACGAATATGTTTTTTTCGTTCCATGTTTTTAATGGCTCGTGAACTCGTCGCTCGAGGACTCGTTACTCGAGGGGAATTTGCCCGTATTACGAGCGACGATCAATCCCCACGAGTCCTCGAGCGACTAGCAACCAGTAACCAAACATTTTCCCAAATAATCCAGCCATTCTCCAATACCAACACGTGTCGCCGCTGAAATGGCAAAAACCTTGAGTTTCTTTTTCTTGAAAGGTTCCATGACTTCTTTAAGGGCTTTTTTGGTCGGGAGCAAGTCGATTTTGGTCAAAAGCACCATGCGTTTTCGTTTGGGAAAGGAAGGGTCATAGTGGGCCAATTCTTTTTCAATGGTTGAAAACCTCTTCTGTGGGCTTAATGTTTCATCCGGGCTTACACTGACTAAATGGACAAAAATCTTTGTACGCTCAACATGCCTTAAAAATTGGATGCCCAGCCCCTCCCCCTTGTGGGCGCCTTCAATCAAACCGGGGATATCCGCCACGGTAAATGCAGGTAAATTCTTGTGAGTGACCACACCTAAAACAGGCGTCAAGGTAGTAAAGGGATAATCTGCAATTTTGGGATGAGCTTTTGAAATCACGGAAAGAAGTGTTGACTTGCCCGCGTTGGGCATGCCCACCAAACCCACATCGGCCAGCAATTTCAACTCAAGGCGAATATTTTTTTCTTCACCGGGTTCTCCTGGCTGTGCAAATTGGGGAGCTTGATTGACCGATGTTTTAAAAAAGGTATTCCCCTTTCCACCTCGTCCGCCTTTGGCAATGACAAGTGTTTGCCCCTCTTCGGTAATATCCCCCAAAACATCGTTTGTATCCTCATTGTAAATGATCGTGCCCAGGGGGACTTTCATCACCACATCCTGCCCCCCTCTTCCATCTTTTAAGGCTCCCTCACCATGCGCACCTTTTGGGGCTTTCACATGTTTATTAAACCTGAAATCCATGAGGGTGGTCATGTTTTTGGTGCCACACAGGATGATGTCCCCTCCCTTGCCCCCATTGCCACCACTGGGGCCGCCACGGGGAATGAATTTTTCTCGGCGAAAAGCCACGCACCCCTTGCCCCCATCCCCGGCCTTGATCCAGATTTTTGCTTCATCAATAAATTTCATGGGCCTAGGTACGGGCAAGGCAAGCCTTGCCCCTACAATTTATTCCATTTTTCCAATAATTCGACCACAATGCGCGCTGTAGCTCCCCATATTTTATGGGCGCCAAAGGTAAAAACAGGATCATCATAGGTCACATCAAAATAGGTTTTCTTCTCCAAATGGAAATTAACCGGATTGGTCAAATGGTCCATAGAAACTGAAAAAATAGTGTCAATCTCATGCTTGTTCGGGCTTAAAGATGTAAGTTCCCCCACACTGGCCACAAAAGGGGTGATACGAAAACCCGTGGGCGTAATGACTTTTCCCAGCTCTCCAATCAATTTTATCTGATGCGGGGGCATCCCGATTTCCTCATGTGTTTCACGCAGTGCGGTTTCCCATAAAGTCTGGTCTGTTTCGTCTTTGACTCCCCCCGGGAAACAGATTTGACCCTTGTGTGTAGCCACTGTTTCGGTTCTTTTGGTAAAAAGAAGTTCGTGCCCTTTTTCTGTTTGGCACAAAGGAACTAGAACCGCCGCTTCTTGAGGAATGTAGGGAAGCTCAATGTGATTAAGAGTGTCCTTGATCTCTTCGGCAAGTAATCCTGACAAGTTTTCAAAATTCATGATTATTCCACAGCAGAGTTCGTTGGGAGGGCTTGCCCAATAGCCACACCCTGGGTTGAAGGAATTTTAATGGCCATACCCGCTGTCAACACTTCTTGGGCCATGATGTGATTGGAATCTTCCAAAACATCCATAGAAACTCCGTAACGTGCAGACAAATCCTGGAGAGTTTCTCCCTGGGCCACAATATGCCATTCTTCACGAGCCCCCGTTTCATAATAGTCCATGGCCACACGGGATACCAACCGGCCCATTTCTTTAGGCACACGCACCATGTAACCGGGAGGTAAAATCTTTTTTCCCGATAAAATATCCTTGTTAAAAGACGGGTTTAAAAAAGAAAGTACATCAAAATCCATATCTATCGCACGGGCCAGCGCCAACAGGTTTATTTTTTGCTGGGGTAAAAACAGGTCATAATCAAGCGGATCTTTTTTGGCAAGTTTCCCAAAATAATATTCCTGATTTTCATAAACATGAAGCGCGGCCAAAAATTCAGGATAATAATTGCGCGAATAAAACTGATATCCGGGTTCCTTGAAATTTTTGATGATGACAGCAATATCATCGGTTTCAAGCTGTCTTTTGGCATTGATCATCCTTTGGGGCCCGGTGTTGTAGGCATTGATCGTTAGTGGCCACGAACCCAAAAGCTTGTATTCGTTAAGCAGATGCTGGGCCGCCGCATAGGCTGCCAAAAAGGGGTCATAGCGCTCATCGACCACATCATCCATACGCAAATAACGTTTGCCGGTATCGGGAATAAACTGCCAAAGGCCTGCAGCAGCGGCAGAGGAATAAGCATCAATTTTAAACGCCGACTCAATAAGAGGCAGACGCGTGATTTCAACCGGCACACCCATGCGTGAAAAGATTTTTTCAAATTCAGGGATGTATTGCCCCGAAAGAACAATGGCCTCCTTCATCTTGTGGGCAAACCCGCTTTGAATCCGAATAAGCTCGTCACTGGCTGAATCACGAATGGAAAGGGATGGGTTTTGGTGAAATAAATCGGCCAGTCTTTTTTCTTCAGGGGTCAGCTCATCATGGCCTGAAATTTTTTCGGTAAGTTTTTTAAGCAGCTTGGCAATGCGTTGTTCTTCCTCATTAAGATAAGATTTTTTGATTTTTTCGGATTCTTCAGGGGAAAGGGAGGCCGCCATTGGATCCAAATCGGAAAGATCAATGACGGAATAGACAATGGAAACATCATCGCGATGATGGAAAACATATTGATCCTTGCCATAATGTCCAAAAACTTCCGTCCAAAAATCAACCATGCCGGCCATGGCCGGTGTCACCGAAAAAATATGCGTTACTTTTTGGCCATCCCAGGGTTCGTCATAATCATAGCCAAAGCGCTTTTTATAGGCTTCCCGCGCCTGGAAATAAGGGTCATCATCGGTCCCTTGGGTGTCTTCGCCACTTGATTTCACGCGAATGGCATCAATGGTAAAAGGCTTGTCTTCCGGGTTAATGGATTCAAGGGGTTGTTCCACCGATAAAACCGACAAGCCATGCTGGATGGCTGTCTTTTTTTCAATTTGTTTGGGAATACCCACAATCAAAAAATAGGCACTTAACGCCACACATAATAAAAGGGATAAAGCAGGGATTTTCGACTTCATAAAGTAATTGCAGATCTCCAAAAGCTTCCCCGATATGTTACACCATGCTTTCTTTGCAGGGCAAGCTGTGATAAAAACTTAAAAATTATGGCTCACTGCGCCAAAGTTCGGGGAAAAAAGTGGAGTATTATCAATGGCCTTGTTGTCTTCGGCTTGCTTGGTTACCTTGGTTGCACTCCAAAAGTCAATGACGCAAACACGCTGATTGTCGGGCTTGAAGCCTATCCCCAACAATTAGATCCCCGTCTTTCAACAGAAGCAAACACCTCAAAAATAAACCACCTTATCTATAACGGCCTATTCCAAATAAATAATAAGCTGGAAATTACTCCGGACCTCGCTTTGGATTATCAAATTAAAAATGACAAAGACGTTTATGTCACCCTAAAACCCGGCATTTTCTTTCACAACCAGGAACCACTGACTCCGGCCGATGTCATGGCCACCTACCAATCGCTCAAAAAGAATGGTTCTCCCCATCAACAGATATGGGACAAGCTGGAAAAAATAGAACAAACCGGGCCAAACTCCATACGTTTTGTCCTTAAAGAATCTTTTGCCCCCATTTTAGTGGCCCTCTGTTTTCCCATTTTACCCCAAAGTGTCGCCGAGAATACCCGTTTTACTCCCGTGGGAACGGGACCTTTCAAATTTGTCGAGAAAACTGAAGGAGAAAAAATCGTATTGGAACGGGCCACAGAGACAGAGTTAAACCATCCGAAAAAAATCGTCTTTCGTACGATTACCGATGACAATTTAAGAACACTGGAATTGCTCAAAGGGCGGATAGACCTTGTTCAGAACTCTCTGCCCACCCTTCTTATCCCCACTTTGAAAGATCTTCCCCTCTCTCAGGATATGGGAGTGAACTTTGCCTATCTTGGCCTTAATTTGAAAGACCCCATTTTGAAAAATCCGCTCGTGCGTCAAGCCATCAATGATGCCATCGACCGCGAAAGTCTCATCCGTTACAAAATAAATGGCATGGCAAAGGGGGCCACTTCTCTTTTATCCCCCCAAAATCCGTATCACTTAAATTCCCTCACACCCATTCCCTATAACCCCCAAAAGGCCATGGAACTTTTAGACCAAGCTGGCTTTCGCGATCCGGATGGAGACGGCCCCCAAATGAGGTTTAAGCTTGTTTACAAAACATCTTCCAAAAAAGACCGTATCGATATGGCTTTGTTGGTGGCTTCCTTTTTAAGAAAAGTGGGGATTGATGTGGACGTGCGCTCGTATGAATGGGGAACTTTTTTCAGGGACATCCGCACGGGACATTTCCAAATGTATAGCCTGACCTGGGTGGGGGTCACCGATCCGGATATTTATTATTATGCCTTTGGCTCAAGCCAAATTCCTCCTATAGGGGCAAACAGGGGTTATTATGAAAATAAATTTTTGGATGATTTATTGGTAAAGGGGCGTCTTCATTTTGACTTTCAAACACGTCAATCCATTTACAACCAAGTGCAACAAATCATTTTTGACGACCTGCCCATCATCCCGCTCTGGTATGAAAACAACTGGGTGGTCACCCAAAAAAATGTGAAAGGCTATTCTTTAAGGCCCGATGCAGGGTTTCAGAATTTGACCCATATCGTAAAAGAATGAAGTAGAACTCCTTAAAAAACCACTTTTCACGCCTGGGTTGATCTGTTAAACTATATCAAGTAACATATTTTATATGTTACAATATATATAATGAACTCCACCCTTCAACAACTTATTCACACACTCAAAAGCGCCCGTGAGGCAAAAAGTTTAAGTCAGCGGGCTTTAGCCGACAAGCTTGGGATTCCCCAAAGCCATCTCTCAAAAATTGAAGCGGGCCAAGTCAATGTAAAATTGGCCAGCTTCGTGGAAATGGCTCGCAATTTGGAATTGGAAGTCATGCTCATTCCCAGACAGGAAGTTTTGTTGGTAAAAGGCCTCATTAATTCCAAAGAAAAAATACAACACAGCCATGAAATAAAACCCGCCTACACACTTGATGACCAGGAAACCAATGAGGATTAGATATGCCTGATATCAGTTCGCTAAACGTATTCTTATATGATGAACCTGTGGGAGTGCTCACTTTTTTGCCTGGAGAACAAACAATTTTTAGTTTCAGCCAAGCTTATATCGATAATCCCTCACGACCCGTATTGAGCCTTTCCTTTAAAGATAGCTTTGGTGAATTGATCACCGATGTGAAACCTTCACGCATACAGCTTCCACCTTTTTTTTCCAATCTGCTTCCCGAAGGTCATTTGCGGGATTATCTGGCCCGTCGTGCCGACGTAAATGCGAAACGCGAATTTTTTCTGCTTTGGGTATTGGGCCACGACTTGCCTGGTGCCCTGAAAGTAGAACCCGCTGACGGAAAAACCTGGCCACCTTCGGTTCAAGGCCAGGCACAAGTTTCACACAAGGATGCACTGCGTTTCTCATTGGCTGGTGTGCAAATGAAATTCTCGGCAGTGGCAGGAGCCAAAGGCGGGCTCACCATCCCGGCAGAAGGCGTGGGCGGCTCGTGGATTGTCAAACTACCCTCCATGCGCTTTGCCGATGTCCCCGAAAATGAATATTCCATGATGACACTGGCAAAAAGCATCGGCATGGATATTCCCGAAATACGACTTGTTGATTTGAACAAGATCAAGGGGCTTCCCACGAACATGGGCCAAGTAAAGGGCCAAGCCTTGGCCGTGCGTCGGTTTGACCGAACCGACAAGGGCCCAGTACATATGGAAGACTTTGCCCAAGTATTTGGAGTGTATCCTGACGAAAAATACAAAAAGGGAAGCTACAAAAATATTGCCGAAGTGCTTTGGCAAGAGACGGGCCCGGAAGGAATTACCGAATTCATTCGTCGATTGGTCTTCAATACTTTCATCGGCAATGCAGACATGCACTTGAAAAATTTTTCATTGATCTACCCCGACCGGAGAAACGCCAAACTTTCCTCGGGTTATGATTTTGTTTCCACAATTTCTTATCTCAACGATGAAAATATGGCGCTAAAACTCGTTAAATCCAAACGCATGGCGGAACTTTCTTTGGACCAAGTTTCTTATCTGGCTGCAAAGGTTGGTCTGCCGGAAAAACTGGTACTAGATACTGCCAAAGAAACTGTCCAACGTTTTCGCCAGGTATGGCAAAAAGAATCCAAACACCTCCCTTTAACCGCCCATTCAATTCGAGTGATTGAAAAAAATTTCCAGACAGTGAAACTGGCAAAGGAAGTAAAATGAACTGCCAAGTTCAAAACAGAACCATAAATCAAACAATCAATGGTATGCACCCCAGGGCAAGCCCTGGACCCAAGATTCTCCGCCTAAGGCGGAGGGTTTTAACCGTTTCGGCTCGTCCGCCGAAGTCCCCGCCAACGAGCGGGGACGTAGGTGGATAAAGAAAACTTGATAAAGAATACTTTATAAAGTATTCTTTATGTATGGCCAAACTCACCAATAGCCAAGTTCTTAAGCTGATTGAAAAAGGTACTAAGCTCCCTTTAGCCACACAGAACTATCCTTCACGTGGCCAAACAGCAATACAGGAGCTTTACCAGACAAAGAAGGGAAGGCTCTTTCTCAAAAGACCTTCTTTAAGAAACCATAAAGAATGCCAAATCAATATTGATTCCGGAACCTTGGCTGAAAGAGAATATTGGTCTTTCAAACTTGCTTCTCATATCGGTTTGGAAGTGCCTCTTTTGTGGCTTATAGATCAACAAACAACTGTGCAGGCTTGGCTTAATTATCCAGACGCCCTTCAATTCACAACCAGCCAAGGAAAATTAACAACACATGCCCTCAATATTTTTGAATGTGGACTCTTTGACTGGCTCACCGGTCAGGTTGACCGGCACAACGCCAATTACTTGTATAATTTTGCGGATGAAAAAATAATCCTGATCGATTCCGCACATTGCTTTTTGAAATACACAGGTAGTATTCCTCACTATCTGGAACTATTTGAAGTCGGATACGCCCAAGAGTTAAACAAAAAAATTCTCAGCCCTATAAAAAATAAAATTACTGATTTAACGGAGCCAACGATCAAGAAACTGATCCCTTTAAGGGATAATACAGAATCAGAAGCTCTCATCAACCGTCTTGATGAAATCAAAAATGCCACCTGCATTAACGATCTGATTCATTTATATAGAAAAGGTAAAAAATGAAAACCTGGGATGATTTTTTGAATGCACTGCAATTAAGCATTGATACACCCATTGCCAATATCAAAACCCGCCCATCACTACTTGGAAATAAGAAATATACGATTACCTTCGAAAAAAATCCCCGACAAGACATACGTTGGATTTTTTTCGAAAAATTGATTCCTGGATCCTTCGAAAATAATACTTATTCTTTTAATTTCACTGATGGTGAAACCCTAGAAGATCTCACTGATTTTTTGATGCTAACACGCCTTCAAGAACCGCTTATCAAAAAAATTGTGGAGCTAGATAACCGATTCAAACCATATGGTCAAAAACTCGGATTGAATCTGACATTTGATAAAAGCAATATTACCGATATACGTCTCGCTTCCGAAATCATTTTCTCTGAAATGGCCAAGAAAAATAAAACCATCCGTGAACTGGCTCACCTTACTCAACTTTCGATGGTGAGTATAAGCAACTTTAAGGCGGGAAAGGATATCCGATTATCCAATTTTTTAAAGATTGCGAAAGCGTTAGGGCTAATAATCAAGATCAAATAAAAAACCCGGGGGCCAGCCCCGGGTTTTTTATCAGATAATTAAGTCATAGACCCTTATCGAAGTGCCGCGTTGGGGAAATCGGTCTTATAGGTAAAGGTTGATGCTTCTCCACCTAATAGGATGCCCAAGGCTTTGTAGGTACCTTGCAACACCTGGACTGTATAAGCCGCGTTATGGATGCCAAGGCTTCCGTCACGGACAATCATGTTGTAGTTCCACATGGCTCGTTTCAGGGCATCATCCGCATCCAGGAAATTACATTGCTGATACGCATTTCTTCCGCCTGTAGGAGCCCCAGCCGAGCAACTATTTGCTTCGGTTAACCCGCTTGACTTGGTTCCCGCCCAAGCCAGGGTATCGACACTAATGACACCGCCACTTTCTGTGGTGCCCTGTGAAGTTCCTCCAGCTGCCACCTGTTTGATATTGTCCGTATCAAGCGATTTAAGAAGGGTTGTCAGATTAAGAAGAAGTCCCTTGACTTCATCCTGAATCCCTTCCAGGGAGCCATCGCCGTCATAATCCGCCCGGGCTGTCCTGTTAAAATCGGTCAAGGACACATGGCAGGCCGTGCAGGCACTGGTCAGCATAAGCTCACCCTCTTCTTCAATGGAGTCATCAGGGTTTTCACCCCCTGTCAGATGCCCCAACCCATGATCGGAGCGAAGTTTAAAGGCGTGCCCACCCAAATGCTGATATCCCGGTTCATCGGCCTCTGGTCCCGTCGACATATGGCAAGTAATACACTTATCGTTATTGGAACTTAGGCTTGAATCACCGGTAACCGAGGCCAGTGTAAAGGATTCACCGGAGTGGAATGAATTTTCGGTAAGGTCAAAATCATCGGTTCCATCATCGTCAAGATCGGCAAGAGCCTCATTGCCTTCCAAGACAGGAGCTTGGGGTGTGTAATGGTAGCCCCCTCTCCAATATCCAAGGGCCGTTTCGTCATTCGAGTCGCAGGTTGAATTCCCCACGTCAGCACTTCCCGTCACACCATCTTCATCGGCATCGCAATCATATTCGCCATGGGAATAGTTTCCATCATGGCATGTGTAACAAACCGCGGACTTTCCGGCATCAACGGTTAAGCCATCGGCTATCATGGTCACATTGCCTTCAAGCCTTAGTTGCTGGGGATTAGTGGCATCATGGGGATTATGGCATCCGGCACAAGTAATTCCAGGAAACGAACCAGTATCACTGCGCATATCGCCCAGCCCTTCTTCTCCTTCCTCCAGATAACTTACAAAGCCCTTTGTATTATGGCAACGAACACAGCCCGTACTACTAACCCAAGAGTTTTGATAGTTCCCACTGCCATGAACCACACCCGTCATGTTATGGGCAGAATTTTTCCATTCATCTTCCTGAATATGGCATTGGGCACAAACACCATTCTGTGCGAATGAATTTGCAATGCGAAGGGGATCCCCTGCATGCTGGCTTCCGGGACCATGGCAATTTTCACATTGAACATTGGCTAATTTTGCCACGGCCGAATGATTGGTTGTGAAGTCTGCATAAGTAAGCCCCGAGGTCGGAAACACAAAAGCATTATCGCTTACAAGGTCATCAAACCCATTATTATCGGCATTCTTATTAAACCCGACGGTATGAAGCTGCCAAAGATAGGGTTCGGGACTAAGAGCAGAAT